>VYDC01000148.1:8057-11883 GCA_009843585.1 Chloroflexota bacterium
GACGGCCAGTGGTACGTCTTCATCATCGACGAGGCGGGCTACACGATCGCCCACTACCTTCCGAGGTTCCGGGGCCGGGATCCCAGCCTCCGCGTCGACTCCGCGGGGTACTTCTACGGCGACGATCTGCTCGGTGCCCCCGAGTCGGGGCGCTGGGTCGACTACGTGCTGCTCAACCCCGAGACGGGCGACGAGCGCCAGAAGCACACCTGGGCCGTGCTCCACGACGGGCTGATCTTCGCGTCGGGCTGGTACGAGTAGCGGTCTCGCCGTCCCCGCTCAGTCCCCGAGCAGGAAGGCGAGCACCTCGCGCGTCCACAGCTCCGGGTGCTGGAACGGCACGGAGTTGCCGACCGAGGGGAGGCGCAGCCCCCGCGCCTCCGGGATGACGTCGAGGAACTTCTCGTGCGAGCGCCCGAGCTGGCTCTCGGTGCCGTGTATCACGAGCGTCGGCGCCTGCACGCGCGGCGCCGCCTCCCACATCTCGTAGTGGCACATCGCGTACGGGCCGGCGCCCTCCCAGGCCATCGGGGCGTAGGGCGCGGGCGCCTCATCGGCGAGCCGGAGCTTGTCGATGAAGCGCTGCCGGAGCAGCCGGAAGTCGGGCTCGACGCCGGGCATCTCCTCGGAGACGCGATCACGCGTCCACCGCCAGAGCTGCTTGAGAAACTCTCCCTCCGCGTCGGGCTCGCGGTACTCGTGGAGGCGCAGGTGCGCCTCGCGTCGCCGCTCGGTGTTCCAGTTGAAGGGCTCCTCCAGGACGAGCCGGTCGACGCGCTCCGGCCAGCTCACGGCGAGCTCGGTCGCGATCATCGCCCCCGTGTGCGTCCCCACGACGTGCACCCGCTCGAGACCGAGCCCGTCGAGCAGCCACGCCGCCGCCTGCGCGTACTCGTGGAGCGTGGTGTAGGGCTCGGGCGGCCGGTCCGACTCGCCGTGGCCCATCGTCGACATCGCGATAGCGCGCACGCGCGGCGCGAGCAGTGGCATCACGGGAAGGAAGTAGGCGGCGGAGGCCGAGTTCCAGTGCAGGAGCAGCACCGCGGGCCCCTCGCCAGCCTCGCGGTACTCGATCGCGCCGTGCGGACTCTGCACCAGGCCGTGCGCCGCCCGGCGGGCAGTCGTCGTCATCGGAAGATCCTCCCCCGGCCGGCCGATCTCGCCGCCCGGCGGCCGCTCGCGGCACTCTACCACCGCGGGGCCCGCCTCCCGGCCGACGGCGGGCGCCGTGGTACAACTCGCGCGGGGCCCGCCCGGGGACCCGCGGGCGGTGCCGCAGCGATCGGGGGACCTGATGACGCTCATCGACGTGCACCGCCACCTCTGGGGCTTCGACTGGTTCCCGCCGAGCCACCTTCCGACCTTCACCGCGGAGGCGATCGCGCGCCGCACGGGACGCACCGTCGAGCAGGTGCTGGAGCGCATCCGCCAGTCCCCGACGATGGACGAGAGCGGCGACGGCGCCGTGGAGGAGATGGCGACCTACGGCATCGATCACTCGGTAATCCAGGTGCTCGACTGGGGGATGGCCTACGGCCCGGAGGAGGACAACCAGCTCCCCGTCGAGGAGTTCCACCGCCGCTCCTACGCCGCGGTGGCGCGCCACCCGGGGAAGCTCTGGGCGATGTGCGGCGTCGACGCGAGGCGGCCGCGGGCCGTCGCCTTCCTCGAGGAGTGCGTGCGCGACTACGGGGCGGTCGGCTGGAAGGTCTACCCGCCCAACGGATACCAGGCGAGCGATGAGCGGCTCTTCCCGATGTACGAGAAGGCGCAGGAGCTCGACGTGCCGGTGCTCATCCACACCGGCGGCAACATCTGGGCCTGGCCGGAGTGGGTGGAGCTCGTGGCCAGGCGCTACCCGGGTCTGCGCGTCCTGATGGGGCACGCCGGCGCAGCGCGCGCGCCCTTCGAGACGGGGGCCTACTGGCGCGGCCTGGAGGCGGCGTCGGGGAAGCGCAACGTGTGGCTCGACCTCTGCGACTGGCAGGCCCTCGGCGCGGTGGAGGAGCACAACCTGCCCGAACTGATGCGGGTGCTGCGCGTCTTCCTCGACGTGATGGGGCCCGATCGCGTGGTCTGGGGCAGCGATCTGCCCCAGACGGGGGTGGGGAGCGCGGCGCGGGCGCGCACCAAGCGCTTCGCCGACATCGCGCTCGATCTCCCCGCGTGGGGGGAGCGCTACGGCGTCACCTTCACCGAGGAGGAGCGCGAGGGCCTCTGCCACGGGGCGGCGCGGGAGGCCTTCTCCAACGTCGACTTCGGAGCCCCGGAACCGGCGGCGGCGGCCCCCGGCGGCTAGCGCCGGGCGGCCGCCGGGGGCCCCGGACACCCCGGCACACCCGTCCTTCACATGCGTGGTATGGTGCCGGTGTTCGGGCAGGGGGGCGACGTGGAACGGTCTACGCGCCTTAGCGGTCCTGGGAAGGAACGGCCATGGACAAAGTGACGGTGGGCAACCTAGGAGCGCTCTCGCTGATTGTGGGACCCGTGGCGGCGCTGGTGGCTTTCGGGCTCCAGCCCGGCGGCCTGTTCATCGACAGCGCCGATATCTCCGACGGCGCGGCGCAGATCGCCGCGGCGGCGGGGAACGACGTCCTGGCCAACTGGACGACGGGCGTGATCGTGGTCGGCTTGGTCCTGACGCTCCACGGGCTGCAGTCCTTCCAGGACGGCAACGACGACAACCTGGCGCAGCTCGCGTTCACGATGATGGCGGTCGGCATCATCGGGTGGATCTTCGCGCAGGCTCTCACCCTGATGATGGCCGACGGCCACAACGTCTACGCGGTCAAGTCCGGGCTCGTGCTGATGTCGGCCGTCCCCCTCTCGCTGGGGGTCGCGATCCACAGCTACGCGCTGTCGAACAGGGACGATCCCACGAGGATCATCGCGTGGATCGTCGCCGCGGCGTCGCTGGTCGCGCTGGTGACCTACGTCATCGGCATCCTCGACAACGCCCAGCTCGACGACATGATCATGATCGCCCGCGCCTGCTACATCGCCTGGGTGGTCTGGTTCGTCATGCTGGGGGTGGAGAGCCTCCAGTCGTCGTCCGAGTAGCGAGAGAACTCCTCACCCGCAGCGCCAGCTGCGCGTGAGAGACGGCCCCCGGGGGCGGCGGTGTCGCTGCTCCCGGGGGTCGATGCATGCGGGGACGGGCCCCGCACCCCCGCTCATCCGCGCTGCTCGTACCAACCGCCCCCGGGCGGCTGCGCGTCGTCGTGAAACAGCGTGAGCACGCCGCCGCCCTCCACCAAGACGCGGTAGTAGGTGCGCGCCAGCGGTGCCTCGCGCCACCACTCCTCCGCGACGCGCCACACCTCCTCGACGCGCCGGACGGCGAGCAGCGAGCCCGGCGCGCCGCGACGTCTCCACCTCCGCAGCGAGCGCGGCTCGCCGTCGGCGCCGAGGCGAACCTCGACCGGGCGGGGCAGCCCGAGCGGGCTGAGCGTGCTCACGGGTCGTAGTCCGCGAGGGCGTAGCGGCGCTCGGGAATGCGGCTCTCCGGCGCCCGGGCGACGACGCGACGCAGCGCCGCCCGGCTGTGGCGCAGCTGGAGGTGGCGCGCCATCTCGTCGAGCCGCTCGCGGCGCCGGATCCCCGGGTCGCGCAGCAGGCGCCCCTGGAGGCCGCGCTCCGCGGTCAGCCCGTCTATCTCCAGCGCCATCTCGGCCACCGGCCCCCCGAAAGACGCCGCCTCAAGGGAGGGTCGCACCGCAGTCCAGAGCCGAGAGCGGTCGGCGGTCGGCTCGGTCAGCACGCGCGTGCGCTCCCAGATCCGCTCGTCCACGGTCGTGGCGCTCAGGTGGACGGCGCGCACCAGGCG
>VYDC01000154.1 GCA_009843585.1 Chloroflexota bacterium
GATCCGCACCGTGGAGCGCGACGGCTACTCGGCCGTGCAGGTCGGCTTCGCGCACGGGCCCAAGCGTCTCACGCAGCCCGAGCGCGGCCACCTGAGGAAGGCCGGCATCGACGAGATCCTCGGCGCCCTGCGCGAGTTCCCGCTCCCCGACGGCGCCGACTTCGCCGTGGGCCACGAACTGACGGTCGCTGACATCGAGCCCGGTCACTACGTCTCGGTGAGCGGCGTCAGCAAGGGGCGCGGCTTCCAGGGAGGCGTCCGGCGCTGGGGCTTCCGCGGTGGGCCCAGGACGCACGGCCAGTCCGACCGCCACCGGGCGCCCGGCTCGGTGGGCGCCGGCACCACCCCCGGGAAGGTGTGGAAGGGCCAGAAGATGGCCGGCCACATGGGCGCCCGCACCGACAGCCAGCTCAACCTCCTGGTCGTGACGACCGACCCGGCGCGGAACCTGCTCTTCGTGCAGGGCTCCGTCCCCGGCGCCCCGCGGGGCCGGGTTGCGGTCACCCCGGGGCGGCGCGCGCCGCTCCAGGGCTACGAGCCGCCGCCGCCCTTCCCGCCCCCGAGCGCGCCGGCGGCCGAGGCCGCTGCGGAGGCCGCAGCCGACGGCGAGAGCGGCGAGAACGGGGAGGGCGCTGAGTGAAGCTCGACGTGACCGACCCGGGCGGGAAGCGCCGACGCGCCATTGAGGTCGACGACGCGGTCTTCGGCGTCGAGCCGAACGTCGCCGTCGTGCACCAGACGCTGCTCGCGCAGCTCGCCGCGCGCCGCGCCGGCACCGCCTCGACGAAGTCGCGGAGCGAGGTCGCCGGATCCACGCGCAAGATCAGCCGCCAGAAGGGCCTCGGGGCGGCGCGGCAGGGCTCGCGGCGAGCGCCGCACCGCCGCGGCGGCGGGGTCGTCTTCGGCCCGAAGCCGCGGAGCTTCCAGCAGAGACTCCCGAAGCGGATGCGCCGCCTCGCGATCCGCTCCGTGCTCTCCTCCCGGGTACGGGAGGAGCGGCTGCGTGTCGTCACGGCCCTCCGTGACGCGGGGGAGGATGCCCAGCCCTCCACGAAGTCGGTCGTCCGGTTGCTCGAGGCGCTCGGCGTCGAGCGCTCCGCCCTCATCGTCACCGGGACGCCGGACCGCAGCGCCTACCTCTCCGCGCGCAACGTCGCCGGCACCGATGTGCTGCCCGCCGACACGATCTCGGTCGCCGATTTGCTCGCCCACCACACGGTGGTGCTCACGGTCGACGCAGTACGCCGCTGCGAGGAGCTGTGGGGGGGCGAGCGCGCGGGCGGTCGTCCCCAGCCCGGGCACGCTCCCGGGCCGGTGGGAGGCGCGTAGATGCCGAAGCAGATCCACAGCTACGAGGTGCTCCGGCGACCCATCGTCACCGAGAAGAGCACGGCCCTTGCCGCCTCCGGGAAGTACGTCTTCGAGGTCGCCTTCGGGGCCAACAAGCCCCAAATCCGGGAGGCCGTGGAGAGGGCCTTCGACGTCCAAGTGCACGCGGTCAACGTGATGCGCGTGCGCGGGAAGAGGAAGCGACGCGGGCGCATCATCAGCCGTGGCCGCGACTGGAAGAAGGCGATCGTCACGCTCAAGCCGGGCGATCAGATTCAGCTGTTCGAGGGCGTCTAGATGCCGATCCGTCCGTTCCGGCCGACCTCCCCCGGCAGGCGCAACGCCACCGGGCACACCTTCTCCGAAATCACGAAGAAGCGTCCGGAGAAGCGCCTGCTCGCGCCCAGGAAGCAGAGGGCGGGGCGCGGCCAGGACGGCCGCATCTCCATCCGCCACCGGGGCGGGGGACACAAGAGGCGCGTGCGCCTCATCGACTTCCGACGTGACAAGGCCGGCGTGCCGGGCCGCGTCGCCGCCATCGAGTACGACCCCGGGCGCAGCGCCCGAATCGCGCTCGTCTTCTACGCCGACGGCGACAAGCGCTACATGCTGGCGCCGGACCGGCTGCAGGTCGGGGACACGGTGCTCTCCGCGACCGACGCCCCCATCGCCCCTGGCAACTCGCTCCCGCTCTCGGCGATCCCGGTCGGGACGCAGGTGCACTGCGTGGAGCTCCAGCCCGGGCGCGGGGGGCAGCTCGGGCGCTCGGCCGGCACCTCCATCCAGCTGATGGCGAAAGAGTCTGGCTATGCGCTGCTCCGCCTTCCGTCGGGAGAGATGCGGCAGGTGCTGGAGAGCTGCCGCGCGACCGTCGGGTCGGTGGGGAACCCGGAGCACGCACAGCTGAAGCTCGGCAAGGCGGGCCGCGCGAGGCACCGCGGCCGGCGCCCGCAGGTGCGAGGCTCGGCGATGAACCCGGTCGACCACCCTCACGGCGGAGGCGAGGGCAAGGCGCCGATCGGGCTTCCCGGTCCGAAGACGCCGTGGGGCAAGCCGGCGCTCGGCTACCGCACGCGCAGCAACAAGCGAACGAGCACCTTCATCGTGCGCCGCCGCGGCCGCAGGCGCCGCTAGGGGCGGGGGGGAGAGCGATGTCGCGATCGACGAAGAAGGGTCCGTACGTGGACCCGAAGCTGATGCGGAAGGTGGAGGCCGCGCAGCGGGGCGGCCGCCGGCAGGTGATCCGCACCTGGTCGCGTGCCTCCACGGTGATGCCGGAGATGGTGGGCCTGACCATCGCCGTGCACGACGGCCGCCGGCACGTGCCGGTGCTGTGCACGGAGAACATGGTCGGGCACAAGCTCGGCGAGTTCGCGTTCACGCGGTCCTTCCGCGGGCACCGCGGACGCTCCGAGGTGATGAGCCGTAGCCGCTAGCGCGGGTCTCCGCCGATGAGCGGCGTTGGAGGGGCGAGGTCTCGATGACGGAGGTCCGGGCGCTGGCCACGAACCAGCCGGTGTCGCCCCGCAAGGTGCGCCTGGTGCTGGAGGCGATCCGCGGCTTGACGGTCGAGGAGGCGCTCGACGTGCTTCAGGCGCTGCCGCAGCCGTCGGCGCGCATCGTCCGCTCGGTGGTGCGCTCGGCGGCGGCGAATGCCGAGAACAACCACGCGCTCGACCCGGACGGCCTGCGCGTGAAGGCGGCTATCGCCGGCGACGCGACGAGGCTCCGGCGCTACAAGGCCCGGTCGCGCGGACGGGTCTCGCCGCGCGTGACGCGCCTCTCCCATATCGAGATCGTGGTCGAGGGCGAGGCCTACTGATGGGACGCAAGGTCCACCCCTACGGGTTCCGTCTCGGTGTGATCCGCGACTGGCAGTCGAAGTGGTACGCGGACCGCGACTACGCGAACCTCGCGAACGAGGACATGGCGCTCCGGCGGCTGATCCTGAGCACGCTTCCGGACGCCGGGATCTCGCAGATCCTGATCGATCGCAATGCCAACCAGCTGACGATGACGCTCAAGACCGCGAAGCCCGGGATCGTGATTGGGCGCGGCGGCCAGAATGCCGAGCGGCTGCGCCAGCTGCTGCAGGGCGCCACCGATCGCCGCGTGCGCCTCAACATCGACGAGATACGCATCCCCGAGCTCGATGCCTTCCTCGTGGCGCGATCGGTCGCCGACCAGCTCGAGCGCCGGGTGGCCTTCCGCCGGGCGATGAAGCAGGCGGTGCAGCGCACGATGTCGCGTGGTGCGCTCGGCTGCCGCGTCCGCATCAGCGGTCGCCTGGGCGGCGCCGAGATGTCGCGCTCGGAGCAGGAGATGCAGGGGCGCGTCCCGCTCCACACGCTGCGCGCCGACATCGACTTCGGTCTGGCCGAGGCGAGGACGACCTTCGGCGTGATCGGCGTGAAGTGCTGGATACACAAGGGAGAGATCGCGCCGGAGGAGTCGCCGCTCGCGGCGGCCGTCGCGATGTCCCAGACGGAGTGAGGCACGCCCCATGCTGATGCCACGCCGCACCAAGTACCGCAAGCAGTTCCGCGGCCGCCGGCGTGGCGCGGCGCAGACGGGCAACCACGTCGCCTTCGGCGAGTACGGGCTGCAGGCGCGCTCCAACGGGTGGGTCGACTCGCGCCAGATCGAGGCTGCGAGGCGCTCCATTACGGGGACGCTGCGACGCGGCGGCAAGGTGTGGATCCGCATCTTTCCCGACAAGCCCGTCTCTCAGAAGCCGGTCGAGACCCGCATGGGAAAGGGAAAGGGGGCGACCGACCGCTGGGTCGCCGTCGTCCGCCGCGGCCGCGTCATGTTCGAGGTCGCGGGCGTCCCGGAGGAAGCTGCCCGCGAGGCCTTCCGCCGCGCCCACCACAAGCTCCCCGTGGATACCCGTGTCATCACGCGCGAGGAGGCGCTCTGATGCCGAACCGTCTCGCGCAGGAGCTGCGCCAGCGGAGCGACGACGAACTGCTGCGCGATCTGGAGGGTGCGCACGAGGAGCTCTTCACGCTTCGCTTCCAGGCGGCGACCCGCCAGCTCGCCGACGTCTCGAAGATCCGAAAAACGCGCCGCCAGATTGCGCGGCTGCGCACGCTGCTGCAGGAGCGCGGGCGCGCTCTCGACGGCGCCCCCTCGCCGCCGGGTGCGTCCGCCGAGGAGCCGGTGGCCGTCTCCGCCGCCGTGGACGAGGAGTAGCAGGTGGCCTCCAGCGACGCCTCCCCGGTGAATCGTAAGGTCCGCGTCGGCACGGTCGTCTCCGACCGCATGGAGAAGACCCTGGTCGTCGCCATCGAGCGCACCTCGCGCCACCCCCTCTACCGCAAGGTGATCCGACGCACGAAGCGCTACCACGTGCACGACCCCGACGGGCTCGGAACGCTCGGCGACATCGTGCGCATCGAGGAGTGCCGCCCCGTCAGCAGGACCAAGAGATGGCGCTTGGTCGAGGTGCTGACCGAGCGTGCCGTCGCGGAGGTCGCGGCGGCGGAGATCGACCGCTCTCTGGTCGAGGAGATCCAGCGCTCCCCGGTCGGCGACGCCGCGGAGGACGCCGCCGGTGAGGCAGCGGGCGAGGACGCGACCGGGGCGGAGGACCCCGCCGATGAGGTGCCGGCGGACGAGCAGCCGGAGGCCGCGCTCGCGCCGGAGGCGGAGGGGGGCTCCGAGTGATCCAACAGGAGTCGCGCCTCCACGTCGCCGACAACTCCGGCGCCCGCGAGATCCTCTGCATCCGCGTCCTCGGCGGGACGCGGCGTCGCTACGCGCGGGTCGGGGACGTCATCGTCGCGACCGTGAAGGATGCGCAGCCGAACTCGGCCGTGCGCAAGGGCGAGGTGGTGCGCGCCGTGGTCGTGCGCACGACGAAGTCCCAGCAGCGCGCGGACGGCTCCACCATCCGCTTCGACGACAACGCCGCGGTTGTGCTCGCCGACCGCGACGGCAACCCCCGGGGCACGCGCATCTTCGGACCGGTCGCGCGGGAGCTGCGCGACCGACGTTACATGCGCATCATCTCGCTCGCTCCGGAGGTGCTGTGATGGCGGCAAAGATCCGGCGCAACGACACGGTGCGCGTCATGACCGGCAAGGAGCGCGGCCGCCAGGGGCAGGTCCGGCAGGTGCTGCCGCGCAAGGGCCGCGCCGTGGTGACGGGCATCAACATGAGCCGCCGCCACCGGCGCCCGCGCTCGGCGACGGACCCCGGCGGCCTCGTCGACGTCGAGTCGCCTGTGCACCTCTCCAACCTGCGGGTCGTCTGCCCCTCGTGCGAGCGGCCGACGCGCGTCGGCTTCCGGCTGCTCGACGGGGCCAGGAAGGTCCGCTACTGCAAGCTCTGCGACGAGGCGGTGGACTGATGGCGGAGGCAGTCGCCACAGGCACCGCCGAGCCGCGCCTCCGGACGCGACACCGCGAGGAGGTGGCGTCGCAGCTGACGCGCGAGTTCGGCTACACGAACGTCATGCGCGTCCCGACGCTGTCGCGGATCGTGATCAACGTCGGCCTGGGCGAGGCGCTGACCAACGCGCGCGCCGTCGAGATGGCGACGGCCGACCTGATGACGATCACCGGGCAGCGTCCGATCGTGACCCGTGCGAAGCGCGCGATCTCGAACTTCCGGCTTCGCGCCGGCAACCCGGTCGGCCTCAAGGTGACGCTGCGTCAGAACCGCATGTGGGAGTTCTTCGACCGGCTGGTGAACGCGGGACTGCCCCGCACGCGGGACTTCCGCGGCGTCCCGCCCGAGTCGTTCGACGGGCGTGGGAACTACTCGCTCGGCATCGCGGAGCAGGTGATCTTTCCTGAGATCGACTTCGCCTCGATCGATCGGGTGCGAGGGATGCAGGTCAACATCGTGACGACGGCGCGCACGGACGAGGAGGGGCAGCGGCTGCTCTCCCTCCTCGGCATGCCGTTCGCGCGGCGCGACTAGAGCGCCGGGGCCGGGAGGCGGACGGGAGATGGCGAAGAAGTCGCAGATCGCGAAGGCGCTGCGGACGCCGCGGTTCAGATCACGTCGGCAGAACCGCTGTCCGGTGGTGTGGGTCGACCGACCCTGCGGCCGGCCGCGGGCCTATATGCGGAAGTTCGGGATGTGCCGGATCTGCTTCCGACGGCTCGCGAACGAGGGAAAGCTCCCCGGCGTGCGCAAGTCCTCGTGGTAGGCGGGCCGGGTCGCATACGCGGGGAAGGGGTGAGGCCGAGATCATGACGATGTCCGACCCTCTGGCTGACATGTTCACGCGCATCCGCAACAGCGCCACGGCGCGCCACGAGTGGGTGCGTGTGCCGACCTCCAACGTGAAGCGCGCCGTCGCCGGCGTCCTCCGCGATGAGGGCTTCATCGCCGCCGTCGAGGAGGAGACCGAGGGGGCGCGCTCCTACCTGAGGCTGCGGATCACCTACGGCGAGGACCGCAAGGCCGTGCTCGGCGGCATACGCCGCGTCTCGAAGCCCGGGCTCCGCGTCTACGTGAACCGCCGCGAGGTACCGCGGGTCCTCGGGGGGCTCGGCATCGCGATCCTCAGCACGTCGCAGGGCGTGATGTCCGATCGCGAGGCATGGCGCCGCAAGATCGGCGGCGAGGTCCTGTGCTACGTCTGGTAGGTCGCCCGGCGGGCGGCCGCAGCGTCGGGAGTGGAGCGCGATGTCGCGGGTAGGCAAGAAGCCGGTGGCGCTGCCTGCGGGCGTTGAGGTGGCGCTCGACGGGCAGCGCGTGCGTGTGCGCGGCCCGCAGGGGGAGCTCGCGCACGAGGTACATCCGGCGATCCGCATCCAGCACGCCGACGGAGAGATCCGGGTCGAGCGCCCCGGCGATCAGCCGGAATACCGGGCGCTCCACGGGCTCACGCGCGCTCTCATTCAGAACATGGTGGTCGGTGTGACGGAGGGGTACCGCCGCACGCTCGAGATCACCGGGACCGGCTACCGAGCGCAGCTGCGCGGGGAGAGCCTCGTGCTCAACGTCGGCTTCTCCCACCCGGTCGAACTCTCGCCGCTTCCGGGCGTGGCCTTCGAGGTGGAGACTCCCACGCGCATCCACGTCAGCGGCATCGACAAGCAGAAGGTCGGTCAGCAGGCGGCCCTGGTCAGGCGCGTGCGCCCGCCGGAACCGTACCGTGGCAAGGGCATCCGCTACCGCGGCGAGGTCGTGCGGCTGCGCGCCGGGAAGGCG
Organism: Chloroflexota bacterium; assembly: GCA_009843585.1. Classification (GTDB taxonomy): domain Bacteria; phylum Chloroflexota; class Dehalococcoidia; order UBA2979; family UBA2979; genus VYDC01. The sequence goes on from VYDC01000154.1 coordinate 7,501, forward strand.
AAGAAGTAATGGGATCTGCCGCGCGCCAGACGCGCCGGGCCGCGCGGCTGCGCCGCCACCGCAGCATCCGCCGCCGGCTTGAGGGCACGCCGCAGCGGCCGCGTCTCTGCGTCTTCCGCTCGAACCAGCACATCTACGCCCAGGTCATTGACGACGGCGCGGGGCGTACGCTCGCCGCCGCCTCGGATCTGGAGGAGGCGATCCGTGCGGAGGGCGGCACCAAGTCCGAGCGCGCCCGAGCGGTCGGCCGCGCGCTCGCCGGGCGCGCGAGAGAGAGGGGCCTGACATCCGTGGTCTTCGACCGCGGGGGCTTCTCCTACGCGGGCCGCGTGCGCGCGCTCGCCGAGGCGGCGCGTGAGGAAGGACTGGTGTTCTGATGGGCCGAGGTGGTGGCCGGGATCGTGGGCCCCGGCGCGACCGACGCGACGAGGGCGACGAGTTCATCGAGAAGGTCGTCGACATCAATCGCGTGGCGAAGGTGGTCAAGGGCGGCCGCCGCTTCTCCTTCACGGCGATCGTCGTGGTCGGAGACGGCAAGGGCCGCGTCGGCTTCGGGTTCGGGCGCGCGAACGAGGTCCCCGAGGCCATCCGCAAGGGCGGCGTGATCGCCCGGCGCTCGATGTTCCCGGTCGCGATGAGCGGCTCCACGATCGCGCACGACCAGATCGCCGTGTTCAAGGCGTCGAAGGTCGTGATGAGGCCGGCCTCGCCTGGGACCGGCCTGATCGCCGGCGGACCGGCTCGCGCGGTGCTGGAGGCGGCGGGCGTCTCCGACGTGTTGACGAAGTCGCTCGGCTCGAACAACCCGGTCAACGTCGTGCGCGCGACGATCGAGGGCCTGCGCGCGCTGCGACCACCCGAGGAGGTCGTCGCCCGCAGGCGTCGGCTCGCGGAGGAGCAGGCCGCGCGTGTCGCGCAGCCGGCGCGGGGTGCCGAGCCGGCCGGGTCGGGAGCGTAGCCGTGGGGCGCCTTCGCATCACCTGGGAGCGCTCCGCCATCGGGCGTCCGGCCGATCAGGGGCGCACCATCCGCCGGCTGGGGCTGCGCAGGCTCCACCAGACAGTGGAGCACGAGGACACGCCGCAGCTACGCGGGATGGCGCGGAAGGTCCGTCACCTCGTACGCGTCGAGGAGGTCCCCTGATGGATCCGCACACGTTGCGCCAGCCGCCGGGGGCGAAGCGGCCCCGGAAGCGCCGCGGGCGTGGTGACGGTTCCGGGACCGGAACCTACGCCGGTCGCGGGCTCAAGGGGCAGAAGGCGCGCGGGAAGATCCCCGCGAGCTTCGAGGGCGGGCAGATGCCGCTGGTCCGGCGGCTCGGCCACCGCCGCGGCTTCCGCAACCCGACGCGCATCGAGTTCCGGGCGGTCAACGTTGGCGATCTGGCGTCTCGTTTCGAGGCCGGCGCGAGGGTCGACGCCGCCGCGCTCGCGGCCGCGCGCCTGATAGACGATGCCCGCACGCCCTTCAAGGTGCTGGCGCGGGGGGAACTGGACCGGGCCCTCACGGTCGCGGCGCCGCGGCTCTCCGCCGCCGCCAAGGGAGCGATCGAGAACGCCGGCGGGAGCTGGGAAGAGCTTCAGCCGCCGGAGCGCCGCGTCCGCAACCGCAAGCACCGTCGCGGCGAAGGAACGGGGGCCTAGCCGATGGCGCAGGCGCAGGGCGCGAGCCCCCGGCTGCTTGAGGCCGCGCTGGAGGCGTTCCAGCAGCCCGACGTCAGGCGGAAGATCCTCTTCACGCTCGCGATGCTCTTGATCTTCCGCTTCGTTGCCCACGTACCCGTCCCGGGCGTCGACTCGGAGACCCTCCAGAACACCTTCGACAACAACGCGATCCTGGGCTTTCTGAACATCTTCTCGGGCGGTGCGCTGCAGAACCTCTCGGTCGCCGCGCTCGGCGTCTACCCGTTCATCACGGCGACGATCGTGATGCAGCTCGCGCAGCCGTTGATCCCGCGCCTCTCCGCGCTCGCGCGCGAGGGGGAGGCCGGGCGCAACAAGATCCAGCTCTACACCCACTGGCTCACGGTGCCGCTCGCGGCCTTCCAGGGGTACGCGCAGCTGCTCCTGATTCAGCAGCTCGGCGGCGTGAGCGGCATCGGCTTCACCGGGGGTGAGGCGCTCCCGACGGTCGCCACCCTCGCCTCGCTGATCGCCGGCACGATGTTCCTGGTGTGGCTCGGCGAGCGCATCTCCGAGAACGGGGTCGGCAACGGCGTCTCGCTCATCATCTTCGGCGGCATCGTCGCCGGGCTTCCCGGGATCGTCGGCCGCGGAGCGTTGACCGGCACGGGCGCCGCCGTCGGCGGCATCCTGCTGCTCGCGGTCGTGACGGTGCTCATCGTGGGCTTCATCGTGCTCTTCCAGGAGGCGCAGCGGCGCGTCCCGGTGCAGTACGCCCGCTCGAGCATCCGGGGGGGCCGCCTCTATCGCCAGCAGGGGCAGTCGTTCATCCCGCTGCGCGTCAACAGCGCGGGGATGATCCCGCTGATCTTCGCCTTCTCGATCATGATCTTCCCGCCGGTCGCCGCGCAGTTCTTCGCCGAGACGGCGGACGTTGGCTGGATCGTCAGCGTCGCGCGCTTCTTCGAGACCGCCCTCTCCCCGACGGGCCTTCTCTACTGGGCTCTGGTGTTCGTGATGGTCGTGCTCTTCGCCTTCTTCTACACGATGGTGATCTTCCAGCAGCAGAACCTGGCGGAGAATCTGCAGCGCCAGGGAGGATTCATACCCGGGATTCGGCCGGGTCGCCCGACGCAGGAGTACATCACCCGTGTCCTGATCCGCATCACCTGGGGCGGCGCGATCTTTCTCGGCATCGTCGCGGTGCTGCCGTTCTTCGCGACGCGGCTGACCAACGTGCAGGCGCTTCAAATCAGCGCCGCCGGGCTTCTGATCGTCGTGGGTGTTGTGATCGACACCATGCGCCAGATCGAGGCGCAGATGATGATGCGCAACTATGAGGGGTTCATATCTTGACGCGCGTCGTGATCCTCGGGCTCATCGGAGCGGGCAAGGGGACGCAGGCGGTTCGCGTCGCCGAGGAGCGCGACATCGTTCACATCTCGACGGGCGACATGTTTCGCGCTGCGGCGACCGCGGGGACGGAGCTCGGCCTGCGCGCCCGGGGGTACATGGAGCGTGGCGAGCTGGTGCCCGATCAGGTGACGATCGACATGCTGCTCGAGCGCATCTCGGAGCCGGATGCCGAGGGTGGTTTCATCCTCGATGGCTTCCCCAGGACGGGCGGCCAGGCTGAGGCGCTCGAGCGGGCGCTGGCCGAGCGGGGACTCGGCGTGGACGTCGTCACGCGCATCGAGGTGCCGCAGGAGGTGCTGCTCGATCGCATCGCGAAGCGGGCGGACTTGGAGGGCCGCACCGACGATCGCCCGGAGGTCGCGGCGGAGCGGCTCAGAGTGCAGCGCACGGGGATCGAGGACGTCGCGCGCTTCTACGGGGCGCGCGGCGTGCTGGTCGTCGTCGACGGCGTGGGATCGGTCGACGAGGTCGCGGCGCGGCTCAGCGAGGCGCTGGACCGGGTGTCTCCCCGCGTGGAAACGGCGTAACATATCCGATGTCTGTCGTGATTAAGTCCAGTAGCGAGCTGGAACTCATGCGGCAGTCCGGCCGGATCAACGCGGAGGTCCGAGCCGCGCTCCGCGGGGCGGTGCGGCCCGGCGTCACCGGCCTGGAGCTCGACGCCATCGCGCACCGGGAGATCGCGGCGCGGGGAGCTGTGCCCACGTTCCCGGGGTACGCGCCGGGTGGCCGTCCCCCCTACCCGGGGGCGATCTGCTTCTCCGTGAACGAGGAGCTGGTGCACGGGATCCCGAGCGATCGCGTGCTGAGGGAGGGTGACATCGTCAGCATCGATCTCGGTGTCACGTACCGGGGCTTCGTCTCCGACGCCGCCTTCACCGTCGCCGTGGGGGCGGCGAGCGGCCACGCGGAGCGCCTGATGAGCACCACGGAGGCGGCGCTCGAGTCCGGCATCCGGGCGGCATGCGCGGGCGCGCGCATCGGCGACATCGCACACGCGATCGGATCGCGCGCCAACGGGTACGGCATCATCGCCGAGTACGGCGGGCACGGGGTCGGACGCGAGATGCACGAGGAGCCGCACGTGCCCAATACCGGTCTTCCCGGGCGGGGGCTGCGTCTCAAGCCCGGCATGGTGCTGGCGCTGGAGCCGATGTTCTGCTCGGGCGATCCCGCGACGATGGAGCTCGCCGACCGCTGGACAGTGGTGATGCGGGACGGAGGCCTGAGCGCGCACTTCGAGGAGACCGTCGCGATCACCGACGGCGAGCCGGAGGTGTTCACCCGCATCCGCTAGCGGCGGGCGGGGGACGCACGAGGGGGAGCC
>VYDC01000175.1 GCA_009843585.1 Chloroflexota bacterium
GTGACGAGGGAGGCGGAGATCCTCGTCGTCGCCGCCGGCAGCGCGGGCATCGTGACCCGGGAGATGGTGCGCCCCGGAGCGGTGGTGATCGACGTCGGGACCAACCGCGTGGAGGATTCCTCCGCGCGGCGGGGCTACCGGCTCGTCGGCGACGTCGACTTCGCGGGCGTCTCGGCGGTGGCGGGGGCGATCACGCCGGTGCCGGGGGGCGTCGGCCCGATGACGATCGCGATGGTCGTCCGCAACACGCTGCTCGCCGCCCGGGACGCCGCCGGCCCGTAGCTGCCCGGCCGCCCCGGCCGTGAGACACTCTCCCCATGGATGATCTGGGGGCGCGGGCGGCGGAGCTCGCCGCGCGCGTTCAGGACGTGCGGGTGCGCCTTTGACCTCGATGCTCGCGAGCGCGAGCTCGCCTCGCTGCGCCGCCGGTCGGAGGCCCCCGATCTCTGGGAGAACCGGCAGGAGGCCCAGAACCTGATGCAGCGGCTCTCGCGTCTGGAGTCGCTGATCGCGACCTGGGACGATCTCGCGAGCGGCGCGCGCGGGATCGGCGAACTCGTCGAGATGGCGGAGGCGGTGGAGGACGAGTCGGAGCGCTCCGCGCTCGCGGCCGACATCGCCGACGAGCTCGCCCCGCTGGAGCGACGCTTCGCCGAGCTGGAGCTCGAGCTCACGCTGGGTGGCCCCTACGACGGGCGCAACGCGGTGCTGCTGATCCATGCCGGCGCCGGCGGCACGGAGGCGCAGGACTGGGCGGAGATGCTGCTCCGGCTCTACCTCAGGTGGGCGCAGCAGCGCGACTTCTCGGCCGACGTGCTGGCGCTCTCGCCCGGCGAGGAAGCCGGCATCAAGTCCGCCGAGATGCGCATCACGGGCGAGCACGCCTACGGCCTCCTTCGCTCCGAGCGCGGGGTGCACCGGCTCGTGCGCATCTCGCCGTTCGACGCCTCGCGCGCCCGGCACACGAGCTTCGCCCTCGTCGAGGTGATGCCCGAGGCGGAGAGCGAGGATGTGCAGGTCGAGATCCGGCAGGAGGACGTGCGTATCGACACCTACCGCGCCTCCGGGCACGGCGGGCAGAACGTGCAGAAGAACGACACGGCCGTGCGCATCACCCACCTGCCGACCGGCCTGGTGGTGACCTGCCAGAACGAGCGCTCGCAGGGTCGCAACCGGGAGACGGCGATGCTGGTCCTCAAGTCGAGGCTGCTGGAGATCGAGATCGAGCGGCGCGAGGAGGAGCGCGCGCGGCTGCGCGGCGTCCACGTCGAGCCGGGCTGGGGCAACCAGATCCGCTCCTACGTGCTCCAGCCGTACCGCATGGTGAAGGACCTGCGCACCGGCGCGGAGACCAGCGACACGCAGGGCGTCCTCGACGGCGGCATCGATCCCTTCATCGAGGCCTACCTGCGCCAGCGGGTGGGGAGCGAGGAGTCCGCAGGGGTCGACGCGTGACCGGCCCTCGGCCGCCGGCCCGCGCCTTCCGGCCGGCCCTCGCGCTCGCCGTGGGTGGGGCGCTCGCCGTCGCGCTCCTGGCGACGCTCCCCGCGGCGTCGCCGGCACGCGCCGGCGAGATAGCGGTCGAGCGGCTGGCGACGCGCAGCGAGGATCCGCGCGAGCTCACCTTCACGGCGCGCGTCCGCTCCGTGGCGGGCCTCGCCTCCGCGCGCCTCGAGTACCTCGTGCTCAACCCGGACGGCAACATCGGCGGCAGCGGGGAGGTCGAGGTGAGCGGGGGGCCCGAGGAGGACCTGATCTTCACCCTGCAGACGATCGCGCCGCGCCGCTACATCCCGGTCGGATCCGAGTTCAGCTACCGCTGGCTGCTGGAGGACCGCGAGGGCACGGAGTTCGTCACCGAGGAGCAGCGCTTCGTCTTCCTGGACGGGCGCTACAGCTGGAAGTCGCGCACGGAGGGGCTCGTCACGGTCTACTGGTACGGCTCCAGCACGGCGGCGGCGGAGCTGGCGCTCGCGTCCACGGCCTCCTCGCTGCGCGACACGGAGGATCTGCTCGAGGTCACGGTGCCCTACCCCGTCAAGGTCGTCGTCTGGCGCTCGGAGGCGGAGGGGGAGCTGGCGCAGCGCCCGCGCAGCGGCGTCTTCGACGCGACGGTGATCACGGGCGGCCAGCGCGTGGCTCCGGACCTGCTCTTCGTCTTCGAGCCCTCGCGCATCGTGATCCGCCACGAGGCGGCGCACATCGTCACCAAGGTCGCCGGCGACGGTCCCTTCACGACCATCCCCTCCTGGCTGGACGAGGGGACGGCGGTCTACATGCAGCCCGAGCCCGGCGCCGGATACACCGTCGCGCTGGCGGGCGCCGTCGGCGGCGACCGGACGCTTCCGCTGCGCGGGCTCGCCTCACCGCCGGGCGATCCCGGCCGCGTCGACCTCTTCTACGGGCAGTCGTGGTCGGTCGTGTCGCACCTGATCGACGTCTACGGGCGCCCCGCGCTCGCCGAGCTCTACCGGACGGTAAAGGCGGGCTCCCTCATCGACGACGCCCTGCGGGAGGTCTACGGCCTGGATCAGGACAGCCTCTACAACGAGTGGCGCGCCGCGAACGGGCTGCCGCCGGTCGCGGTGACGGGGCGGTCGGCGATCACGGCCCCGGCGCCGAGCGAGGCGACGGTGGCCCCGCTCGCGGTCCCCACATCGCGTCCGGCCGACGGCGCCGCCCCGGCGCCGGCCGGAACGGCCGGCGACGCCTCTCCCGAGACAGGCGCCCCCGCGGAGGCGGCGGGCGCCGGTGAGCCGGCGGGGGCGACCCCGGCCGCGGCGGCGGACGGGGACGGCGTCGGCGCCCGACCCGTCCTCATCCTCCTGACGGTGACGGCGCTGCTGGTGCTGCTTCTCGGCGGCGGCGCGGTGGCCCTGATGCGTCGGCCCGACCGGCCGCCGCCAGGACGGGGAAGCGGCTTCTAGCCGCGACCCGGCACGATCAGCCCGGACCCGCCCGGACCCGTCTCGGTGCCGGGGCCGAGGCCCGGCTGTCCGCCCTGCTCGGCGCGCATCTGCTGCGCGAGCTGCCGGGCCTGCTCCTCGCTCAGGTAGGGGACCGAGAGCGTGCTCTCGCGGATCACCGGCTCCTCGTTGTCCGCCGCCTCGCGCGCGATCTGCTCGACGAGCTCGTCGTCGCGCCACACACCGGCGTAGCGCCGCTCGCCGATCCACAGCGTCGGGAGCTCCACGACGGAGCGCCTGGCGGCGAGCTTCGGGAACTCCGCGTACTCGGTGACGGTGACGTTGACGGAGGCCGCCTCGGCGGCGATCGCCCCCAGCAGCAGCAGCAACTGCGGCGAGATCGGATCGAAGGGGGTGACGGCGAGCTCGACGTCGACCGAGTGCGGGAGCGCTTCCAGCGCCTCGCGGCTCTCCGGGGGGAGCGGGCGAGCGGCGCCGCCCATCAGTCCGATGATGGTGACGAACGGGCCGAGCAGGGGGCCGGACCATAGGCCGACGAAGCGGACCGAGCGGCCGCCGCCGCGGATCACCGTCGTCGGCGCCCGCTCCACTCCCGCCTCCTCGGCGCGCGACGCGTGGCGGTCGAGGTCGTAGCGCGTGAGGGCTATGGCGTCGTGGGTGGTCGCGATCTCGCGCGCGCTCTCCACGACCTCGTCGCAGTGCGTGCAGGTGTCGCGATCGGGAAGCACGAGGCCGGACTCGGCGCGCGTCCACACGTCGAGACCGACCCGGCCGCCGAGGGAGCGGGCGAGGTATTCGGCCACGTCGGCGCGCGCCTCGCGCGGCATCGGGCTCATCATCGGCTCCCCTCGTCGGCGTCGCGGGCGCGCAGCGCGCTCACTGCGAGCAGGAGACGCTGCGCCGCCGTGAGCAGGGAGAGCACCGCGAGCAGCCACAGCGCCACCCGGACCCAGCCCGTGATCAGCCCGGCCCCGAGGAGCAGGACGCGCTCGGTGCGCGCCAGCACGCCGCCGGTGACGACCACGCCCTCCGCCTCGCCGCGGGCCCGCACGTAGGAGACGAGCAGCGATCCGGCGAGCGCGGCGAAGGCGAGCATCGACTCCTCGCGGTGGCCGAGGCCGAGCTGGTGGTAGAGCAGTGCGCCGAGCACCGCCGCCTCCGCGACGCGGTCGAAGGTGGAGTCGAGGAGGGCCCCCACGCGTGAGGAGCGCCCGCTGATGCGCGCCAGCGCGCCGTCGAGGGAATCGAGCGCGGCCGCCGCCAGCATGACGCAGCCGCCGGCGAGGAGCTCGCCGCGCGCGATCAGCCCGGCCGCGCCGACGCTTCCGACGAGCGCGGCGACCGAGACGGCGTGGGGGCTCACGCCGAGCGCGGCGAGCGGGCGCACGATGGGCGTGGTGAGCCGTTCGGGCGCGCGGCCGGGGAGGAGACGCACGCGGATCCCGCTCACCGGGCGGCGGCGGCGCGGCGGGGCGACGGCTGGTCCCCGGGGCCCGCGCCGTCGCCGAAGGCGGCGTCCGCCGGACGCCTCGCAGGGATCCCGCGCGAGTCCCGCAGCCGCTCGTAGTAGGCCAGGAGCCGCTCGGTGACGTGGGGCCAGGAGTACTCCTCGACGCGATGGGCGCCGGCCGCGGACAGCCGCCGACGCAGCAGCGGGTCGCGCACCAGCGTGCTCAGCGCATCGGCGAGGGCGAAGGAGTCCTTCGGCCTCACGAGCAGGCCGTCACGGCGATGGGTGACCACCGACGCGTAGCCCTCGATGTTGGAGGCGACCACGGGCACGCCCGACGCCATCGCCTCAAGCAGGACGTAGCCCTGCGACTCGTGTCCGACGGCGGGCGAGCAGACGACGTCGGCGCTGCGGTAGTAGCTCACGAGCTCGTCGTGCGGGACGCGGCCGACGAAGTGGACGCCGCGGCGCCCCATGCGCTCGAGCGAGGCCCGGTAGCGGCTGAGGGCACGCTCGTTCGGACCGACCACGACCAGCCGCGTGCGCGGATCGCGCGCGTTCACCGTGCCGAAGGCGCGGATCAGGTAGGAGAGTCCCTTGCGCTTCTCCGCGCGGCCGACGTAGAGGATGTTGACGACGCCGTCGTCGAGCTCCGGTCGCCTCGCCACCTCCGGGTTGCGGAAGCGGTCCACGTCGATGCCGTTGGGGATGATGTTGTAGAAGCCCGGGAAGTAGCGCCCCACGTAGTCGGCGGCGGGCGGGGAGACGGCGATCTTCCCGTCGACCTCGCGGAACCAGCGCTTCAGCAGCCGGCGGCCGTAGGAGTAGAGCCGGTTGCCGCCGTCCTTCGTCGCGTGAAAGGTCCCGACCGTGATCGCGTCGGGGTTGGCGGCGCGTGCGTGGCGAAGCGCCTGCAGGGGAAGCACCGGCATCAGCGGTTCGTGCACGTGCACCACGTCGTAGCGCCCGGCCGCCAGCAATGCCCGCACCTTCTGCCCCAGCCGGGGGTTGAGCGAGATGCGCGCCGTGGAGCCGGAGGCCGGGATCGGCCGGGGGCGCCCGACGATCGTGATCCCCGGCTCGCGCGGCTCGGTGGTGCCGGGGGCGAGGATCTGGGTCTGGTGGCCGCGCTCGAGGAACTCGCGCCGGAGCTGCGCGACGTGGTTGTTGACGCCGCCCGGGGTGTGCCAGTCGTAGGGCGAGACGAGGGCGATCCTCACGGCGTGCCTCCGCCCGCAGGCGCCGTGATCCCGCGCAGTCGTCGGCCCGCCCGGGCGAGAGCGGGGCCCAGCACCCGCCGGGGCGTCACCGAGAGGCCGCGGACCTGCTGCCGGGCGAGCGCCCGCCAGCCGATCAGGGAGAGCGGGACCGGTGCGAGTAGCCTGGCCTCGGTCTCCCCGGCCGCAAGCGCCGCGCGCAGATCCGCGATGCTCGAGCCGGCGAAGAGCGTCGCCGCCCGCCCGACCTCGGGGAGGAAGTGGGCGTCGGAGCCGCCCGTCTCGGGCAAGCGGAACGACTCGCGGTTCAGGCGTCGCGCCTTGCGCTCCGTGACGCGCGCCGCCAGCGATCCGTTGGCGAGTTCGATGCCGTCGGGTCGCAGCTCCGGGTCGTGCGTCGCCAGCAGACGCCGGAGGGCGCGCTCGCCGATGGAGCGTGTGAGGTAGGAGAGCGGGTGCGGCACGACGGCGAGCCCGCCCAGGCGGTGGATTTCCCTCATGGTCTCGTCGAGCGGCCGCAGCGGGCGCAGCGGCGCGTCGATGTCGAGCGCGAGCAGATGCCCGGCGCGCGTCGTCAGCTCGACCCCGGTCATGAGCTCGAAGCTGTAGCGTCCGCGAGCATGGATCTCGCGCGCGGCGAGCGCGCCCCCGATGTCATCGTGATCGGTCACGGCGACGATGTCGAGATCGGTCCTGTGCTCGACGTAGTCCAGGACGGCGAGCGCGTCCATCATCCCGTCGCCGGCCGACGTGTGAATCTGGAGGTCGGCGAGCCCGTAGCGGCGCGGCGTCGCGCCTCGGCCGGCGTCGTCGCCGGTCAGCCGGTCCGCGTCCGGCGGCTCGCTGCGGGGGTCGGGATCAGACATGTCGGCGCATTGTACGGCCGCGGCGACGTCTCAGCGCGGGATGCGGCGCCACACCGGCGCGAGCGCGAACCACTGCTCCGGCGCCGCATGAATGCCGCGCTCGAGCCGCGCGAGGAGGAGACGCATCCCCTCGCGGGTGTCGCCGGCGCGGTCGTCGGTGCGCGGGATCGGAAGCGCGGGTTCCATCACGATGCGGTAGCGGCCGACGCCCCGGCGGTAGACGAAGCCGGTCACGAGGGCGGCGCCGGTGCGCCGCGCGAGCTCGACGGCGCCGTGCGGCATCAGCGCGCGTTCCCCGAAGAAGGGGACCGGGCGCCCGCTTCCCATGACGTCGCGGTCGGCGAGTATCGCGAGCGCGCCGCCCGAGCGGAGGTGCGCGACGGCGCGACGCATTCCCGCGCGGTCCACGGGGACGAACGGCACGCCCGTGTGCTGCCGCACACCGTGCACCAGGTCGTGGAGGCGCCGAGGGGCGAGCGGCTCGGTCAGGACCATCGGCGCGATCCCGAAGGGACCGAGCGCCTGCACGATCATCTCCGGGTTGCCGAGGTGGGCCGACACCATCACCACCCCGCAGCCGCGATCCCACGCCTCGAAGAGATGCTCCACGCCCTCGTAGGACTCCACCTCCGCGAACGACGTCTCCGGATCGAGATGGGAGTAGCGTGCAAGGTCGGCGTAGTAGAGCGCGGCGGAGCGCACGGCGCCGCGCGCCGCCCGGTCCACCGCGGCTTCCTCGGCGGCGATGCCGAGGACGTGCCGCATGTGGTCGCGCGTCACGGAGCGCAGCCCCGGCGAGGTGGCCCACGCGAGCCGCGCGCCGGCGCGGGCGGCGGCGTAGAGCGCGCCGGCCGGAACCCAGCGCCCGGCCCGAATCGCGAGCCAGAGGGCGAGGTAGCGCAGCACGGTTGCCCCGCTACTCGCGCGAGGCCGCGGCCGGCTCGGGCCAGAGGTCGCGGAAGATGTACCACTGCGAGGGATCATCCCGGATGCGCGCCTCGAGCACGCGGAAGGTCGCCTGCGCCAGCTCCCTCACGTCACGGTCGACGTCGCCGGTCGGCTCGAAGTCGACGCGCTCGACGCGCCCTCGGGCGCGATCGCTCCAGGAGCCCGGCCTCGACAGCATGCCGCAGATCACCGGCGCGCCCGCCCGGAGAGCCAGGCGCGCGAAGCCGTCGGCGACCGCCGCGCGGGCGCCGAAGAACTCGACGGACGCGCCCGTCTCCGCCGCGGGGATGTCGACGTGGAGCGCGGTGACCTCGTTGCGGCGGAGCGCGCGCAGGACGCGGGGTCCGGGGCGTTCGGCCGGGACGATGGTGAGGCCGAGTCGCTCGCGCGATCCGAGGATGAGCCGGTCGAGGCGCGGGTTGCGGAAGCGGTCGGCGACCGTCGTCACCGGGACACCGCCCGCGGCGAGGGCGATCGCCCCGACGTCCCAGAGCCCGTAGTGCGCGGTCACCAGCACGATCCCGTTCCCGGTGCGCTCGGCCGCGAGCCTGTCCCAGTCGTCGAAGTCGAAGCGGGCGCTCACCTCCTCCGGGCGCGCGCCGAGGAGCCGGACGAAGTCGACGAGGTAGGCGCCGTAGTTCGCGAACGAGCGTCGCGCGAGCCGACGGGCCGTCGTCGCGTCCCCGTCGGCGACGCGCAGCATGGTGGCGACGCAGCGCCGCCGGCCGCTTCGCCACGCGTAGTAGGCGAGCACGCCGCCGCCGCGCGCGAGCGCGTAGGAGAGCGGGCGCGGCAGCGCGCGCGCGAGAGCCGCTGCCAGCCGCACCGCGGCGTAGGCCACCACGGCGGGCGCGCTAGTCCGCTCCGCCGCTATCGGCCCGGACGGCGGCCTCCGCCTCCTCCTGATTCTCCCCCGCGATGAAGTCCTCGAGACGGTCGCGGGCAATGTCGTCGTGCCACTGCTCGGGCGGGGACTTCATGAAGTACGCCGACGGCTCGAGCAGCGGACCCGACAGCCCGCGGTCGAGCGCGAGCTTGGCGCAGCGGATCGCGTCGATCACCACGCCGGCCGAGTTCGGGCTGTCCCAGACCTCGAGCTTGGTCTCCACCGTCAGCGGCACCTCTCCGAAGGTCGTTCCCTCCATGCGGATGTGGCACCACTTGCGATCCTGCAGCCAGGGGACGTGATCGGACGGGCCGACGTGCACGTCGCCGGCCGGCATCTCGAAGTCGATCTGGGAGGTGACGGCGTTGGTCTTGGAGATCTTCTTCGACTCGAGGCGCTCGCGCTCGAGCATGTTGAGGAAGTCGGTGTTGCCGCCGAAGTTGAGCTGGTAGGTGCGGTCGAGGCGGACGCCGCGGTCGGCGAAGAGGCGCGTCATGGTGCGGTGGAGGATGGTGGCGCCGACCTGCGACTTGATGTCGTCGCCGATGACCGGCAGCCCGTGCTCGGAGAAGCGCCTGCCCCAGTCGTCCTGCCGCGCGATGAAGACGGGGATGCAGTTGATGAACGCGCAGCCCGCCTGCAGCACCTGCTCGACGTACCACTTGGTGGCGGACTCGGATCCGACCGGGAGGTAGTTGATCACCACGTCCGTCTCGGTGTCCCGGAGGACGCGGGCGATGTCGGCCGTCGCGCCCGGTGCCTTCTGAATCACGTCCGACAGGTAGCGTCCGAGGCCGTCGTGTGTCATGCCGCGGTCGACGCGCACGCCGGTCGTCGGAACGTCGGCGAATCGGAAGGTGTTGTTCGGCGGCGCGTAGATCGCCTCCGCGAGGTCCGTGCCGACCTTGTTCGCGTCGATGTCAAAGGCGGCGGTGAAGCGGATGTCGCGAATGCGGTAACCGCCGAGCACCGGGTGCATGAGACCCGGGATGGCCTGACCGTCCTCCGCGTCGCGATAGAACTCGACGCCCTGCACCAGCGAGGAGGCGCAGTTGCCCACCCCGATGATGGCGACCCTGATTTCCGTGCCCATGCGGCCTGCTCCCCATCCCGCTCGACCGCCCCTCCGGGCGGTGCTGTCCTCGTCGCGCGGAACGGTAGCGCAGGTCCGGGGATACTACAAATGCATCTAATGTGTTAGAAACATATCAAATAGGTATCTTAACGCCGACCGGAAAGGACGAGCGTGATCGACCGCGCGCACCCGGACGCCGGGTCTCTCCTCGACGTACGCCTGCGCCACCTCGCCTACCTGCGTGAGATTGCTCGCGCGGGCGGCGTCACGCCCGCCGCCGCGAGGCTCGGTGTGAGCCAGCCGGCCCTCTCTCGCGCGCTCGCGAGCCTGGAGCGCCGCGTCGGCGTCCCCCTCGTCGAGCGCGAGGGCCGGGGACGGCGCCTCACCGGAGAGGGCGAGGAGATGCTCGCCTTCGCGGATCGCGTGGCGGCGCAGGTAGAGGACCTCCGGGACCAGCTCGGCGAGCGAGCGCGGGGCGAGCGCGGGACGCTGCGCGTGGGAATGATCGACGCCGCGAGCCTCTACGTGCTCCCCGGCGTCGTGCGCGACTTCCGCGAGAGGTTCCCCGGCGTGGAGCTCAGCCTCACCGTCGACACGAGCAACGTCCTCCTCGATGGCGTGCGCCGCTTCGAGCTCGACCTCGCCTTCGTGGTGGGCCCCGCCGAGGCCGACCTCTGGAGCGTGGAGGTCGCGCGGGAGCCGCTCCACCTCTACGCGCCCCGGTCGTCGCCGGACGATCCGGCCGGATCGGACTGGGCCCTCTACCCGCGGGGCCAGCGCACGCGCGCCCTGATCGACGCGGGTCTCGCCGCGATCGGCATCGACCCACGGGTCACACTCGAGAGCCACAACCCGGAGGTGCTGCGCCAGATGGTCGCGCTCGGCCTGGGCTGGAGCGTCCTGCCGCTGCCCGTCGCCGAGCGGGAAGGCGGCGCGCTTCGCCGCGGTCGCCTGGTCGCCGAGCGGGTGCTTGTCGGCGTGCGGCGGGCGGACGCGCGAGCCCGCCCCCGCCGGGACGCCTTCCTCGCGCTGGCGATGGATGCCCGCCGGGCCCGACCGGCGGGCGAGGGCGGTCCTCTCGACCGAGGAGGTGCGTCGCTCCCCCGGCCTGCGCCTTCTGGATCTTGAGCATCTTCGCCCCGCAGAGGGGCCAGGTGCCCTGCACGCCGGGACGGCCGTTCTTCAGGGCGATGGAAGTGGAATCGCTCACCTCGCGCCGATCAGCCGCTACTCCTGCTGGAGCGCCTGCTCGGTGTCAACGACGGGGATCGAGCGGCCATCGGGCCCCGCCGCTCGACCCCCGTCCAGACGCCCGGACGCGGCCCGCGGCGGCGCGCCCTCCTCCCGCGGATCGGACGACAGCACGCGATAGGGGTGCCAGGCGTCGGGTATTGCGGTTGCCTGGAGGAGCGCCACCAGACGCCCCTCGGGTCCGTAGCAGCGCGCGCGCCGTCCCTGGGGAGCGATGCGATGCGGCCAGCGGCGCCGCGCGCGGATGTCGCGCCCGAACCGCAACTCCGCGACCGCCCCGTCGCCGACGATGAGGGCAGGCCACTCGGTGAGCACGGCGTCGGGGGCGTGAACAAGGGTCTCTAGGTCTCCTCTCCGAAGCCGCTCCTCCGCCGAGGCGAGGGTCGCCGAATCCGCGGCGCGGAACGGCCCGACGGCGAGCCGCCGAAGCTCCCCGAGATGGGCGCGGCAGCCGAGCGCGCGCCCGAGGTCGCGGGCGAGCGCTCGCAGGTAGTAGCCGCGCCCGCACTCCACGTCGACCTCGAGCCGGGGAGATCGTCCTTCCGCCCGCTCGAAGCCGATGACGTCGACGGCGTAGGTGATGACCTGCCGCGCCTCAAGCTCAAGGGGCGCTCCCGCGCGGGCCGCCCGGTAGGCGGGGGCGCCGTCGCGCTTGACCGCCGAGTAGGCCGGCGGCCGCTGCCACTGCTCGCCGCGGAATGCCCCGAGATGCTCCTCGACCTGCTCACGCGCCACGGCGGAGGCATCTCCACGGGCGATGACCTGCCCGTCGCCGTCGTCGGTGTCGGTCTCCGCGCCGAGCTCTATCACGGCGCGGTAGCGCTTGCGCGCGTCGAGCACCTCCTCCACCAGGCGGGTCGCCTCCCCGACGGCGATCGGCAGCACGCCGGTGGCGGCGGGGTCGAGCGTGCCGGCGTGGCCGACCCGCCGGATGCCCGCCGCGCGGCGGACGGCCCGGACCACGTCGAAGGAGCTGAGGCCCGCGGGCTTGTCGATGTTCAGGAAGCCCCGCAGCGCCGGGCTCCCGGCCGGGGCGCTCTCGCGGGTCACGGCGAAGAGTCTTCCGCTCCGCGGCCCTCCCCCGCCCCGTCGCGCC
>VYDC01000040.1 GCA_009843585.1 Chloroflexota bacterium
GGGAGATCCCGGTCGAGGAGCTCTGGGCCGGGCCGGGGCGGATCACCCTTGAGCCCGGCGAGATCGTGACCGCCTTCGTCCTGCCGGCCACGCCCCAGGGATCCGGATCGCACTACGAGCGCCACACGCCCCGCAAGGTGATGGACATCGCCGTCGTCGGCGTGGCGAGCTATCTCGAGCTGAGCGGGGGCGTCGTCAGAGCGGCGCGTATCGCGCTCGGCGCGGTCGCGCCGACGGTGATCCGCGCCGAGCGGGCCGAGCAGTCGCTCGTGGGGCGCGCGCTCACCGAGGAGTCCGCCGCCGAGGCGGGACGGATCGCCGCGACCGAGGCCACGCCCATCAGCGACGTGCGCGGATCGGTCGCCTTCCGCCGCTACCTGGTGGAGACGATGACGAGCGCGAGCGTGCTGCGCTCGGCGGCGCGGGCGCGCGGGTAGTCCGGCGCCCCAGGGGGAAGGAACGCGATGGCGAGGCAGACGCACCGGCTGGACGTCAACGGGCGCTCCCACGAGATCCACGCCGAGCCGAACCGCACCCTGCTCGAGGTGGTTCGCGACGAGCTGCGCCTCACCGGCGCGAAGGAGGGATGCGGCACGGGCGACTGCGGCGCCTGCACGCTGCTGGTGGACGGCCGCGTCGTCACCTCCTGCCTGATGCTGTGGCCGGAGGCCGAGGGCCGCGAGGTCCGCACCATCGAAGGGCTCGCCGACGGCGGCGAGCTGCACCCGCTGCAGCGCGCGTTCGTGGAGCACGGGGCCGTGCAGTGCGGGTTCTGCATCCCCGGCATGATCCTCGCCGGCGTCGCCACGCTGGAGCGCGTTCCCTCGGCGACGCGCGCCGAGATCCGGGACGGCATCGCCGGCAACCTCTGCCGCTGCACGGGCTACCAGAAGATCGTGGACGCCATCGAGAGCGTGGCGGAGGCCCCCGCCTGAGGGGCCTGAGACCGGGAGGGACGCCCGCCCGCGGGCGCTGGTCGAGGAGGGGACGATGACGACGATCGAGCGCCCGCGCTACAACGCCGTCGGGGAGCGCGAGCCGCGCGTGGAGGGCCTGCACAAGGTCACGGGCCGCACCGTCTACGCGGCGGACGTGCAGCTCCCCGGGATGCTGCACGCCAGGCTCGTGCTCTCCCCGCACCCGCATGCGCGCATCACCGCCCTTCACGCGGACGCCGCGCTCGCGCACCCGGGGGTCGTCGCCGTCGTGACCGCAGACGACCTCGCTCGCGCCAGCCGCGACGGGAGCAACCCCGCGCGGGGCGCCTCCAACCGCGCCGATGCGCTCTTCGCCGACCGGGAGGCCGTCTTCGCCGGGCAGCCGGTCGCCGCGGTGCTCGGCGAGAGCTACGCGGACGCCGAGGAGGGCGCCGAGCTCGTCCGGGTCGAGTACGAGGTGCTCCCGGCCGTCCTCGACGTGGAGGCGGCGATGGAGCCCGACTCCCCCCTGGCGCGATCGCCGGTCTCCGACATCGACCACACGGAGGAGGATGCGCACGTCACCATCGACGTGCGGTCGGAGGAGGCCGAAGGCCGCGCGACCAACATCGCCTCGCACCTCTCGTTCGAGCGCGGCGACCTCGACGAGGGCTTCTCGCGCGCCGACCTCGTGGTCGAGCAGAGCTACCGCGCGGCGCTGGTCCACCAGGGGTACATCGAGCCCCACGCCACCGTCGCCTCCTACGACCCGGCCACCGGCGACGTCGCGGTGTGGACCTCGACGCAGGGACAGTTCCACGTGCGCGACACGCTGATGCGGCTCTTCAAGCTCCCCGAGACGAAGCTCCGCGTCGTCGGGTGCGAGCTGGGCGGCGGCTTCGGCGGGAAGATGATCCAGAGCGCGACGATCGCCACGGCCTGCGCGCTCGTCGCCGGGCGCCCCGTCAAGCTCGTCTTCACGAGGCGCGAGGATCTGCTGGCGGCGACGCCGACGCCCGGATCGGTGGTGCGGCTCCGGAGCGGCATCACCTCAGAGGGCGACCTCACCGCCCTCGAGGCGACGGTCATCTACGACGCGGGCGCCTTCCCCGGCGCGCCGGTGGCGGCGGGCACGCTCCTGATCTCCTCCTTCTACCGCTGGCCTCACCTGCGCACCGACGGCTACGAGGTGCTGACCAACCACGTCTCCGTCGGCGCGATCCGCGCGCCCGGCATCCACAACATCACCCACGCCATCGAGCAGCAGGTCGACGCGATGGCGCTCGGCGTCGGGCTCGACCCGGCGGCGGTCCGGCTCCGCAACGCCGTCCGCACGGGCGACGAGATGGCCTCCGGGAAGCCCTTCCCGTCGATCGGCATGGTCGAGACCATCGAGGCGGCCGCCCGGCACCCGATCTGGACGGGGCGCGAGGCCGCGCGCGCCCGCTCGACCGAGACGACGAGGGTGGGCGTGGGGCTCGCGGTGTCGGGCTGGCTCGGCGGGCTTCAGCCGGCCACCTGCGAGCTGATGCTCAACTCGGACGGCACGGTCAACGCCGTCGTCGGCGTGATGGACATCTCCGGCGTCAACACCAGCTTCGCCCAGATCGTCGCCGAGGAGCTCGCGATCCCGGTCGAGCGGGTCTCCGTGAGCACCGGCGACACCCGGACGGCGCCGTACGCGGGGATCGCGGCCGGCTCCAAGACGACGATCACCATGGGGCGGGCGGTGCGCGAGGCCGCCGTCGACCTCAGGGAGCAGATGTTCTCCATCGCCGCCGACCAGCTCGAGGCGAATCCGACGGACATGGTGCTCGGCGAGGGAGAGGTGCAGGTCGCCGGCTCCCCGGACCGCTCGCTCACCTTCCGCCGGCTCGCCGCGATCACGACGGGCTTCGGCTCGCTCTACACCCCGATCGTCGGCAAGGGGGCGATCTCGGCGCGCGTGCAGGCGCCCGGCTTCACCGCGCAGCTCGCCGAGCTGGAGGTGGACACGGTGAGCGGCAACGTCACGCTCACGGGCTGGGCGACCGTCCAGGACGCCGGCTACGCCATCAACCCGCTCTCGGTGGAGGGGCAGATGGAGGGCGGCACCGGGATGGGGATCGGCATCGGCCTCTCCGAGGAGTACCTCTACGACGACGAGGGGCGCCTGCGGAACGCCGGGCTGCTCGACTACCGGATGCCGACGGCCGCCGACACGCCCGACATCGACTCGGTGATCGTCGAGGTGCCCTCCGAGGAGGGCCCGTACGGCGCGCGCGGCGTGGGCGAGCCGTCGATCACGGCCGGGGGCGCGGCGATCGCCAACGCCCTGCACGACGCGCTCGGGGTGCGCCTGACCGAGATGCCGGCGACGCCCGAGCGGGTGCTGCGCGCCCTCGGGCGCGTCGCCGACTAGGGGCGGGCGCGAGGTGGCGGTCGCGGCGCTCCTGCTCGCAGCCGGCGCCTCCCGGCGCATGGGGGAGCCGAAGCCGCTGCTGCGGTGGGGCGACCGCACGCTCATCGAATGGGAGCTCGACGAGCTCGATCGCTCCGTGGTCGACGAGGTCGTGATCGTGACCGGCGCCCGCGCCGAGGAGGTGCGCCGCTCCCTGGGCGAGCGCGCGCGCTACTGCGTCTTCCACCCCGAGTGGCCGCAGGGACGCGCCACCTCGCTCGCGGCGGGCGCGCGGGCGCTCGCCGCCCCGGGGCGAGAGCCGCCGGAGGCGATCGTCGTGCAGAACGTCGACCAGCCCACGCGGGCGGCGATCGTCGACCGGCTCGTCTCGGAGCTCCGCTCCTCGGGGGCGGCCGTGGTGCAGCCGAGCTTCGAGGGGCGCGCCGGGCACCCGCTGGTGCTCGCGGGCGGGCTCCTCGGGGAGCTCGCCGCGGTGGCGGAGGAGACGCAGGGGATCCGCGCGCTCCGGGCGCGGCACGAGCCGCTCCTGGTCGCGATGGACGACGAGCCCGTCGTGCGGATCGACCTCGACACGCCGGAGACCGTCGATTCCGGGCGTCGGCTGCTCGGGGTGGAGTAGGCGGGCGCGATCACGGGTCTCCGCCTCGACTGCCTGGGGTCGGGTCACGCCTTCTCGCACGGCCGCTACTGGTCGGGCTTCCTGGTGGACGGCCGCGTCATGCTCGACTGCCCGCCGCAGGCGCTCGCGCACCTCTACCGGGTCGGCGCGCACCCGGCCGACATCGACCTCGTGCTGCTCTCGCACGCGCACTCCGACCACATCGGGGGGGTCGACCTGCTGCTGCTCGGCGTCGTGAGCGAGCACGGCGCACGCCTCCGCGAGCGCCCTCTCGCCCTGGCCGGCCCGACCGGGATCCGGGCCCGCGTCGGCGAGCTGGTCGGCCCGTCGCCGCGGCTCCCGCGCCCGGACGACCCCCGCGTGCGCTGGTTCGAGCAGGAGGGCGGCGCCTCCTTCACGTGGCGGGACGTGCGCGTCGAGTGCATCGCGGTGGAGCACGCGCCCCCGCTCCCTGCCCTGGGCTACCGCATCGGCATCGCGGGCCGCACGCTCGCCTACACCGGCGACGCCCGCCTCACGCCCGCCATCGACGAGCTCGCGCGCGGCGCGGATCTCCTCGTCGTCGAGTGCGGGGGCGACCGGGAGCGCGGCCACCTCGACTGGGACGACGTGCGCGAGCTGCGCTCACGGCTGCCCCGCTCGACGCGCGTGCTCGTCACCCACTACGACCACGCGTCGGCCCCCGAGCCCTCCTCGCTTCCGGGCATCGAGCTCGCGCAGGACCTCGCTCGCTACGAGGTCTAGGAGAGCCGCGCCTCACTGATCCTTACGCGAGATAGACGGTCTACGCCCGTCTGTTATATTCACGGCGGAGGCGCCGCCGTGCGGCGCCGTGAGGGGGAGGCTGACGATGGAACGACTGTGGGCGGATCGCATCTCGAGGCGCTCCCTGCTGCGCGGCGCGGCGCTGGGCGGCGTCGGCCTCGCAACGGCCGCCGTCATCGGGTGCGGAGACGACGACGACGACGAGGCCCCGGCCCCCGCTCCCGCCCCCGCGGCGACGCAGGCGGCCGCGCCCGCGACGCCGGCCCGCAGGACCGGGAGCTTCACGGTCGGCATCTCGTCGCGCTCGGTGCCGAACCTCGACCCGAACTCCACGGTGAACACCGGGCCCATGTACACGGGCGTCTTCGACCAGCTGGTGCGCCTGGACGAGAATGCCGGGCTGCAGCCCGGCCTCGCGACGAGCTGGGAGATCGACTCGAGCAACCCGAGGCGGTGGGTCTACACCCTGCGCGAGGCCGAGTGGTCGGACGGCGTCGCGTTCAGCGCGGCGGACGTGAAGTTCGCCCAGGACTACATCAAGAACCCGGACAACAAGTCGAACCTGGTCGCACGCGTCTCGACCGAGGAGTCCTCGGAGGTCATCGACGACCGCACCATCGCGATCATCACCGCGGACTCCGACCCGGAGCTCCCGCGGCGCACGACGCTGCAGCAGCAGTTCGCGAAGCACATCTTCGAGGATCCCGCCAAGGGGCCGGAGTGGGCGGCCGTCAACGCCGTCGGCACCGGCTCCTACGTGATCCAGAGCTACATTCGCGACCAGACGACCGTGCTCAGGGAGAGCCCCACCTCCTGGCGGGGCACCGAGGGGATGACCGAGGTCACGCTCGAGGAGATCACCGAGACGACGACCCGGCTCGCCGCCTACGAGGTCGGCGACCTCGACATCGCGTTCCGGATCCCGATCGCGGAGCAGGTGCGGCTCGGGGGGCTCCCGAACAGCACCATCGTGCAGGTCCCGCCGACGACCTCGTGGAGCTGGGACATCAGCCCGTTCAAGGCGCCGACCTCCGACCTGCGCGTGCGCTTCGCCATCATCCACGCCATCGACTACGACACGATCAACGAGACGATCATGGCGGGCAGCTCGGAGGTGATGCAGGGGCAGATCCTGCACATGGCGACCCCGGGCCACAACCCGAACCTGAAGCCGTGGGGCTACGACCCGGACAAGTCGCGGCAGTACCTGAAGGACGCCGGCTTCGAGAACGGGCTCGACGGGCTGGTCGCGACGACGCTCTTCGAGCAGAGCGCGGAGCAGAAGCCCTGGGCGGAGGCCTGCGCCGGCATGTGGGACGAGGTGGGCATCAACATCCAGCTCAACCCCGTCGAGACCAACCTCTGGCGCGAGCAGCTCTACGGGCGTGCGGAGCACGACCACCTGCTGTGGAGCACGTTCTCCTCGCAGGCGATCCGCGAGCCGGCGACGCAGCTGCAGTGGTACCTCTCGGACCACCCGAGCGGCTACTACGACAACCAGGACTTCGACGCGGCGCTGAAGGCGGCCCGCGCCACGCTCGACCCGGAGGAGCGCAGCATGGCCTACTGGCCCGTCGTGGAGATCATGCACCACGATCCCCCGGCGGGGTACTTCATCAGCCGCGGCTCCGCGAACGCCTACTACGAGAACAAGTTCGGGGCGCCCCTGCGCGTCGGCGGGAACAGCAGCATCTACCTGGACGAGGCCGTGCCGGCCTAGCAGCCAGAGCAGCAGCAACGCCCGGCGCGGGCGGAGAGGGGGGAGCGGCCTCCGGGCCCTCCCCCTTCCGCATTTCAGGCCCGCGCCAGCCCGCGGCGCGCGCCGGTGTTGCCCAAGCGGTCCCGTCCGCTATCCTCGCAACGGCGGGGAGCCGGAGTGCGTCCGGCCGCGCCCCGCGAAGGGGACGAGGGACTGTGGCTTTTGGCCTCGGCGTGCTGCGAGGGATGCTGGTCACGCTCCGCCACCTGGGGCGTCCGCCGATCACCGTCGACTACCCGGGGACCACGCGCGAGGTCCCGGTGCGCGCACGCACCAACCTGCTCTGGTTCGAGGAGCGCTGCACGGGCTGCTCCACCTGCGCGCAGGCGTGCCCCGACGGCTGCATCCTCGTGCAGACGACGCCCCGCGAGGACGGCTCCCTCCTCGTCGACCGCTACGAGATCGACTTCCGCATCTGCATGTACTGCGGACTCTGCACCGAGGCCTGCCCCTACCAGGCGATCCAGGCCGGGGGCCGCTACGACGACGCCGTCCACGTCTTCGAGGAGATGTACCGGGACAAGGAGGCGCTGACCCGGGAGGCCAGGGTCTACCTGGAGGAGACCGGAGGTCGCTACCCGAACGGGCAGACGCAGGAGGGCGCCCAGCCGCTGCGCACGGCGATCCCGACCGCGCGGTCGCGCGTCCCCGCCGCCGGAGCCGGCGGGCCGCACGGGCCGCAGCACCTTCCCGGCAAGCCCCAGCGCCGCGCCCCGCGCGAAGACTAGGAAGAGGCGACGGCCCGTGGCTTCGATCACGCTCAACGATAGTCAGATCGAGGTCGAGGACGGGCGCCCCCTGCTCGAGGTCATCAAGGAGCAGGGCATCGCCATCACCAACCTCTGCTACATCGACGGCCTCGAGCCCTACGCCGGCTGCCGCACCTGCCTCGTCGAGATCGAGGGGGGGCGGCCGACCTCCATGCAGCTCTCCTGCACCGCCGTCGTCTCGGACGGGATGGTCGTGCGCACCGAGACGGCGAAGGTGAAGGAGGCGCGGCAGTCGGTGATGTCGCTCATCCTCGCCAACCACCCGGACCGCTGCCTGACCTGCCACCGCCGCGTGCACTGCATGCCCGGCGAGATCTGCCTGCGCGACGACGTCGTCACCCACCGCTGCCTGACCTGCTCGAAGAACTACCGCTGCGAGCTCCAGACCGCGTGCGAGATCATCGACATGGGCGAGTGGGAGGAGCCGTGGGTCGGCGAGGCCCGCTCCTACTACGAGACCCCGCCCCCCGAGCCGGACCGCGGCAACCCCTACCTCGAGTTCGACCCCCAGATGTGCATCATCTGCACGCGCTGCGTCCGGGCCTGCGCCGACATCCGCCACACCGGCGCGATATCGCTCGCCGGCAAGGGCTTCGAGACGACGATCGCCTTCGGCACCGGCGGCCCCGTGCACGAGTCCGACTGCGACTTCTGCGGCGCCTGCATCGACGTCTGCCCCACGGCGACGCTGATGGAGAAGCCGAACAAGTGGGTGGGCCTCGCGGAGGACTGGACCAACTCCGCCTGCAACGGCTGCTCGGTCGGCTGCACGATCTCCTACGGCGTCTCGGGCGACCGGCCGGTCATCGTGCGCCCCGACCGGGTGAACCCCTTCTCGCGCGACCAGATCTGCGTGCGCGGGCGCTTCGGGTACGCCGCCGTCCCCGACCGCGATCGCCTGACCCGCTCCCTGGCGCGCCGCGGCGAGCGGCTGCTGCCCGTCGCCGCCGACGAGGCGCTCCTGGAGGCGGCGGAGTCGCTGGCGCGCATCCGGGGCGAGCACGGCGCGGAGGCGATCGCGGTGCTCGGATCCCCCCACGCGACCAACGAGGAGGCGCGCGCCCTGGTGCGCCTGGCGCGCGAGGCCCTGGGCACGCCCCACGTCGACTTCGCGCACGGGGCCGTCCACCGCGCGGTGGCGGAGGCCCTCTCCGGCGCCTTCTCAGACGAGCGGCTCCCCTCGAGCCTGACCGACGTCGAGCACGCCGCGCCCATCGTCGCCGTCGCCGGCGACCTCGAGGAGTCGCACCAGGTCGCGGCGCTCCGCGTCAAGGACGCCGTCGTGAAGCGGCAGGCGGCGCTGGTCGTCGTCTCGCCTCGCTGGGGGGAGCTCGTGCCGTTCGCGCAGGCATGGGTGCGCCCGCTCCCGGGCCGCGAGGCCGACGCCGTCGACGCCCTCGCCGACGCCGCCTCCGGCGGGCCGGGCGCGGA
Organism: Chloroflexota bacterium; assembly: GCA_009843585.1. Classification (GTDB taxonomy): domain Bacteria; phylum Chloroflexota; class Dehalococcoidia; order UBA2979; family UBA2979; genus VYDC01. The sequence continues at coordinate 8,663 of VYDC01000040.1, forward strand.
GGACGCCCTGGCCCGGCTCGCCGCCGCCGCGCCCTCATCCCAGGGCGGGCACCTCGAGCGCGCGGTCGAGATAGCGCGCGACGCCGCGGGCGACCCCGCGGGCGACGAGGGCGAGGAGGGCTCACCGCGCGGGGGATTCTCCGTGCTCTTCGCGCCGACGGCCGTCTCCGTGCTCGGCGCGCCGCGACAGGCCGGCCGCGGGGCGGCGGCCTGCGCGAACCTGGCGATCGCGGCGCGAGGCGAGGACGCCCCCGCCTCGCTTCACTACCTGCCGACCGAGGCGAACGTGCTCGGGATCGCGGACATGGGGATGGCCCCGGCGGACGGCGGGCACGATCTCCGGGGCATGGTGGAGGCGATCGAGCGCGGCGAGATCCGCGCGCTCCTCGTCCACGCGGAGGATCCCCTGCTCGCCGTCGCGGGCGCCGCGCGCCTGCGCGCCGCGCTGGGGCGCCTCGAGGCGCTCGTGGTGGTGGACTCCCTCCTCACGGGGACCGCCGAGCTCGCGAGCGCGGTGCTCGCCTCGCTTCCCTTCCACGCGGCCGACGGGACCCTCACAACGGCCGACCGGCGGCTCGTCCGGCAGCGGCCCGCCGCGACGGCGCGGGGGGAGGAGCGACCGGCCGGCGCGCTGCTGGCCTCCCTGGCGGAGGCGCTCGGCACGCCCATCGGCTCCGGTCTCGCGGCGGAGACGATGGCGGAGATCGCCGCCTCCGTGCCCGGCTACGTCCCGCTCGAGCGCACGCGCTCGGGGCGGACGCGCGCGCTCCCCGATCCGCCCGAGGCGCCCGCGGCGCCGCGCCGGGTCCCGCTCGCCGACGACGGCGGCGGCGAGCCGGCGGAGGGCGTCAGGCTCCTCACCGGCCGCTCGCTCTACACGAGCCGGGAGGCCGCCTCGATCGGCTCGCCCGAGGCCGACCCGCTCCACCGCGAGGAGGCGGCCCACCTCAACCCCCGCGATGCTGAGGCGGCCGGCATCGGGGACGGCGATCCCGTGGCGCTCTCGTTCGACGGACGCGAGCTCACGATCCCGGCGCGCCTGGACGACGGCGTCGCGCCGGGGACCGCCTACGTCCCGCAGTACGTCGCGGGCGGGGCGCTGACGGAGCTGCTGCCGCTCGAGGGGGAGCCGGCGGGCGCGCTCCGGCTCGCCGCGCTCGCTCCCGCGTAGTTCGGGGCGACGCCCGGGCGATCTCGCCGACCGTCGGTATCATCGGGGCATGCCCGCCCACGACGCCGCGGACGCCCGTCGCCACGGGGGACCCCCGACGGTCCCGGTCGCCGTCACGCGCGACGGCGAGCTCGCCTCCGGCTGGGCCGAGGCGCTGCGGGCGGTCGGCATCGAGGCCGAGGTGGAGATAGGCGACGCGCAGACCCTCGTCCCGGGCGCGACGCTCGCGGTAGCGGGCGGGCCGGTCGACGCGATGTTCGGCTACGTGGTGCGCGTCCCGGCCGCGGAGCGCCGGCGGGCGGTGCGCACGCTCGAACAGCGCGGCGGGCCCGGCGGCGACGGGATGAGCGGCGCGCAGCCCGAGCGCGGCGTGCTGCTGCGCGGCGCGCTCGTCGCGCTCGCAGCCGCGGCCGTCGTCGTCGCGGCGGCCCTCGCGCGGCTTGCGGGCCTCCCGTGAGCGGGTCCCCGCGCGTCGAGCGCCCAGTCGACCTCCGGCTCTTCCCGCTCGAGGTCGTGCTCTTCCCGGGAGCCGAGCTCCCGCTGCGCGTCTTCGAGAGCCGCTACCGGCAGCTCGTCGCCGAGTGCGTCGACGAGGGAGCGCCCTTCGGGGTCGTCCTCATCGCCGAGGGCGAGTCGGTCGGCGACGCGGGCGTCCAGCCGCGGAGCGTCGGCACGACCGCGCGCATCCTCGCGCAGCGGACGGACCCCGGCGGGGACATCCTGCTGAGCACGGTCGGCGAGCGGCGCTTCGCGATCCGGGAGCTCCACCGGGACCGCCCCTACCTGCGGGCCGAGGTCGACTACCCGGAGGAGCACGGCCGCGCGAGCGCCGAGGCAGCTCGCGCGGCGCGAGCCGACTACGCCGAGCTCATCCGGCTGCGCGCGGCGATCGTGGGCGGCTACGAGCGCGACCCGTCCCTCCCCGCCGACGACGGCGCGCTCGCCGACCGCCTGGCGTGGGAGGGAGCCTCCATCGCCGAGCCCCGCGACCTCCAGGGGGTGCTCGAGGCCCTCGACGTCGGCGAGCGGCTGCGCCGGGCGGCACCGATACTCGCCGGCATGCTCGAGGCGGCGCGCGAGCTGGAGTCCCTCGTCGCGTCGAGGAGGCTCGCGGGCCGCGAGCGCTTCAACTGAGCGGCGCTTGCTACACTGCGTGCGACGGGGGATCCCCGCCGGGCGGAGCGGCGACCGGCGCCTCGCCCCGCCCCCGGACGCAGCATGGGAAGCAGACATGGCGAACCAGAACGAGGCCGAGCCCTTCAGCCGAATCGACGTGCACGAGGCGAAGCGCATGATCGACGAGGGGGGCGTCCAGATCGTCGACACCCGCGAGCCGCACGAGCATGCCGAGGGGCACGTCCACGGCGCCGTCAACATCCCGCACATGTCGACGCTCCCGCGGGCGGGGGAGCTCGCCTCGGACCGGCCGATCCTCTTCATCTGCAAGTCCGGCCAGCGATCGGCGGTGGCGGCGGAGTTCGCCTCCGCCCTCGGCCTCGCGCCGCTCTACAACGTCGAGGGCGGCCACGACGCCTGGCGCGAGGCCGGCTACGCGATGGAGATGCCCTGAGGCGCCCGGCTCGCCGGTAGCGGCATCGTTGGGGGCGGGCGCGGGGCGGCGCGGCTCGCGCAAGGCGCGCCCCCGGTGCGCCCCTTGCACGAGCGCTACAATGC
>VYDC01000141.1 GCA_009843585.1 Chloroflexota bacterium
GGGGAGCCCTTCGTCGACGCGGAGAGCGGGGAGCGGCTCGCCTGGCACCGCGTGCTCGCCGCCTCCGAGCTCCCGGAGGGCCGCGTCCGCACCGCCCAGGCCGGGCAGCGCGCCGTGGCGCTGACGCACTTCGAGGGCCGCTACGCGGCGCTCGACAACCGCTGCCCCCACCAGGGCGGGCCGCTCGGCGAGGGGACCATCGAGCGGGGACTCCTGCGCTGCCCCTGGCACGGCTACGACTACCACCCGACGACGGGCGAGCCCCCGCCCGGCTTCACCGACTGCGTGCGCGCCTACCCGGCCGAGCTCCGGGACGGCGAGATCTGGGTCGCCGTGCCCGAGCCGGAGGCGCACGAGCCGACCGTCTCGGACGTGATGGTGGAGACGATGCTGGGCTGGGGCGTCACCCACGTCTTCGGGATGGTCGGCCACAGCAACCTCGGTCTCGCCGACGCCTTCCGCCGCGCCGAGGAGCAGGGGCGGCTCACCTACATCGGCGTCCGGCACGAGGGGGCGGCCGCGTTCGCGGCCTCCGCCTACGCCAAGCTGACCGGCCGGGTGGCCGCCTGCTTCGCGATCGCCGGCCCCGGCGCCACCAACCTCCTCACCGGTCTCTGGGACGCGAAGATGGACCGCGCGCCGGTGCTCGCCGTGACCGGGCAGGTGGACTCGCAGGTGCTCGGCCCGGGGGCGTTCCAGGAGGTCGACCTGCAGGCGGCCTTCTCCTCGGTGGCGCGGTGGAGCCAGACGGTGCTCCCGGGGAGCCGCCACGCCGAGCTCGTGAACCTCGCCCTCAAGCACGCGCTGCTCGAGCGCGACGTCACCCACCTGATCGTCCCCAACGAGGTGCAGACGGTGCCCGCCGGCGACGACGGCCCCGGCTCCCCCTCCGGCCGCCTCCCCGATCTCACGATCGGGCCCCCGGAGGAGGCCCTCGGCCGCGCCGTCGAGCTGATCCGCGGCGCCGCGCGCCCGGTGATCGTGGTGGGCCACGGCGCGCGCTTCGAGATGGCGCCGGTGATCGCGCTGGCGGAGCGGCTCGGAGCCCCGGTCCTCACGACCTTCAAGGGGAAGGGGCTCATCGGCGACGACCATCCGCTCGCCACCGGCGTGCTGGGCCGCAGCGGCACCCCGGTGGCGAGCTGGTTCATGAACGAGGCCGACCTGCTCCTGGTCTTCGGCGCCTCCTTCTCGACGCACACCGGCATCGCGCCCTACAAGCCGACCATCCAGGTCGACTTCGATCCGATGACGCTCGGCAAGTTCCACGCCGTCACGGTCCCGGTGCTCGGCGAGATCGGGCGCACCGCGCAGGAGCTGCACCGGGCGCTCGAGGGCCTTGCGCTGCCGGCCGTCGACCAGCGCCCCGACGTCGCCGCGCGCCGCGCCCTCTGGGCGGCCGAGAAGGAGCGCCGCGTCGCCGACGACCGGGGGCGGGGTGTCGGCGCCGCCGCGCTCTTCTCAGCGCTCGGTCGCAGCGCCCCGCGCGACGCCGTGATCGCCGTCGACGTCGGCAACAACACCTACTCGTTCGGCCGCTACTTCGAGTGCTCGGGCGAGCAGTCGGTGCTCATGTCCGGCTACCTCGGGTCGATAGGCTTCGGCTACCCGGCCGCGATCGGCGCCTGGGCGGCGGCGCCCGAGCGGCCGATCATCGCGGTCACGGGGGACGGCGGCTTCGGGCAGTACCTGGCGGAGCTCACCACGGCGGTTCGCCACGGCATGCCGATCACCCACGTGCTGCTGAACAACGGCGAGCTCGGCAAGATCTCCAAGGAGCAGCGCGCCGCGCAGCTGCCCGTCTGGCAGACGGGGCTCACCAACCCCGACTTCTCGCGCTACGCCGAGCTCTGCGGCGCCCTCGGGATACGCGTCTCCCGCCGGGAGGAGCTCGACGGGGCGCTCGGGCGCGCCCTCGCCCATCCGGGACCGGCCCTGGTCGAGGTGATGCAGGACGTCGACCTGATCTAGCTCCGGCCCCGCACCTCAGGGGGCCCGGGCGATGAGCGCGCGCGAGCGCTCGATCACCGCGTCGAGCATCGCCTCCGTCAGGCGGCCGGTGAAGGTGTTCTGCTGACTCGGGTGGTAGCAGCAGATCAGCGTGCGCCCCCCGCCGAGCCCGACCTCGACGCCGTGCCCGAAGCGCGGCCGGGGCCGCAGCCCCTCCACGGCGGCGAGCGCCCGGTAGGCGAGGGCGCCGAGCGCCACCAGGACCGTCGCGTGCCCGAGCAGCGCGAGCTCTTGCTCCAGGTAGGGACGGCAGGCCGCCTGCTCCGCCGGCAGCGGGCGGTTGCCGGGGGGCGCGCAGCGCACGGCCGCCGTCACGTAGGCGTCGCTGAGGCGGAGGCCGTCGTCGCGGTCACGCGAGGTCGGCTGGCTCGCGAAGCCGCCGCGGTGAAGGGCGCGGTAGAGCCAGTCGCCGGAGCGGTCGCCCGTGAAGATCCGCCCCGTGCGGTTGGCGCCGTGGGCGGCGGGCGCGAGTCCCACCAGAACGAGCCGCGCGCCGGGATCGCCGAATCCCGGGACGGGGCGGCCCCAGTACTCCTGGTCGCGGAAGGCGGCGCGGCGCTCGCGCGCCACCCGCGCGCGCAACTCCACCGGGCGGCCGCAGCGGCGGCAGCCGACGATCTCGTCGGCGAGCCGCTCGATCGTGTCGCCGGGTCGTGCTTCGCTCACGTCTTCGAGCGTACTACCCCGCCCGCCCACGGCCGCGCGGGGTGAGGCGTCGCGGGACGTGCCGCCGGGAGCGCGCCGGGGCCCGGCGCCGGAGGGATCGGTTCGAGCATGCGGGAGCAGCCCCCGCCCGTCGAGGAGGTCCGGGTCGCGTCCCGGTCGCCGCGCCGCTTCGAGCCGATCCTCGGCGCGGAGGCGGTGCGCGCCGCCGAGGAGCGCGCGACCCGCCTCCGCGAGCGGCTCCGGGGCCGGCGCATCTGGAACGTCAACTCGACGGCGGTCGGCGGCGGGGTCGCCGAGATGCTCCCCTCGCTCCTGGGCTACGCGCGCGATCTGGGCGTCGACGCGCGCTGGCTCGTGATCGGCGGAGAGCCGGCCTTCTTCGGGGTCACGAAGCGCCTCCACCACGCGCTGCACGGCTCGGCGGGCGACGGCCGCCCGCTCGGGGTCGCGGAGCGCGAGACCTACGAGGCGGTGCAGCGCCACAACGCGCCGCAGCTCCTGGAGCGGATCCGGCCCGGCGACGTCGTGATCCTCCACGACCCGCAGACGGCCGGCCTGGCGCCGGCGCTCGCCGGGGCCGGGGCCGTCCTCGCGTGGCGCTGCCACATCGGCCACGACGCCGTCAACGCGGAGGTCGAGAGCGGCTGGTCCTTCCTCGCGCCCTACCTTGCCGACGTCCCGGCCTACGTCTTCTCGCGCCGGGCCTATGTGCCGCGCCAGCTCGACGGGGATCGCGCGGTGGTGATCGCGCCCTCGATCGACCCCTTCAGCGCGAAGAACGAGGAGCTCGACGAGAAGACGGTCCGCTCGGTGCTCGTGCAGGTGGGGCTGGTCGGCGGGTCGCCCCGCTCGGGCGGCGTCTCCTTCTCCGGCTCCGGCGGCGAGGCGCGCCGGGTGAGCCGGGCCGCGCATGTCGTGCGCGAGGGTCCGGCGCCGGCGTGGGAGACGCCGCTCGTGGTGCAGGTCTCGCGCTGGGATCCGCTGAAGGACCCGCTCGGCGTGATCGAGGGCTACTGCTCGCTGCTGGACGACGGCGGCGCCGGTGGCGCCGAGCTGGTTCTGGCCGGCCCCGACGTGAGCTCCGTCTCCGACGATCCGGAGGGGCAGGCCGTGCTCGCCTCGGCCGTCTCGGCCTGGCGGGCGCTGCCCCCCCGGGCGCGCCGGCGCATCCACCTGGCGCAGCTGCCCACCGAGGATCTCGCGGAGAACGCCTCCATGGTGAACGCGCTCCAGCGCCACGCCGCGGTCGTCGTCCAGAAGAGCCTCAACGAGGGATTCGGGCTCACCGTCACCGAGGCGATGTGGAAGGCGCGCCCCGTGCTCGCGAGCGCCGTGGGCGGCATCCGCGACCAGATCGAGGACGGCCTCTCGGGCGTGCTGGTCGCCGATGCCTCCGACCGTGAGGCGTACGCCCGCGCCCTGGCCGCGCTGATCGGGGGGCCGGACCGGGCGGCGGCCATCGGCGCGGCCGCCCGCGAGCGTGTGCGCGATCGCTACCTGGGCCTCCGCCACCTGGGGCAGTACGCCGACCTCCTGGAGCGCCTCGGGCTCTGGTAGCGGGCCCCGCGCCCCGGGCTCCGCCGCCGGCTATCCGCCGCCGGGAGCCGTCCCCGGAGGCGGGGTGAGGCCGACCTCCGAGAGGGGTCGCTTCGCGCCCAGGATGCCCGCCCAGGGATCCCCGGTGTCGGCGAGGCGGTCGGGGAGCGTCGCCACGGTGAAGTCGGTCGGGTAGACGCGCTCCAGCTCCTCCCAGAGCAGGGGCGTGGAGACCGGTGCGCCCGGCCGGGCGCGCGGGGAGTAGGGCGCGGCCATGTTCCGCGCCCGGGCGTTCTGGTTGACGTCGAGGAAGACGCGCCCGCGCCGCTCGCCGGTCCGCCAGCGGAGCGTCACCTCCCCGGGGTGCGCGCCCTCCAGGAACCCGGCGAAGGTCTGGCAGATGGCGCGGACTGAGGCGTAGTCGAAGGCGGGCTCCCGCACGATCGGGACGTGCACGTGGAGCCCGGTGGCGCCGGAGGTCTTGACGAAGGACGGGAGGCCCGCCGCCTCGAGCAGCCCGCGCAGGCGGAGGGCGACCTCGACGGTGGCGCCCCAGGCGCGCCGGTTGAGCTCCGGCTCGGCGCCCTCGGGCTCGCGGCCGGAGTAGATGTAGGGATCGAGGTCGAAGAGGAGGTAGTCGGGCCGGTCGAGCAGTGCGTCGAGCGCCCGCCCGCGCGGACCCGGGGGCATCGCGGCATCCGGCTCGACGGAGATGCGGCCGAGCGGGGCGTGCAGCTCGAGGACGGCGAGCTGGCCGAGCCACATCAGGGTCGGGAGGTTGTTGCAGAGCACGTGGACGCGCTCGTCCCCCTCGCCCGAGCGCAGGCTCACCGTCTCGACCCACTCCGGCCGTCCCTCGTCCCAGTGGCGCTGGTAGAAGGAGCCTCCCTCGAGCCCGTTCGGGTAGCGGGTGAGCGTGAGCGGGCGATCCCGCAGGTGGGGGAGGAGGGCCGGCGCGGCGCGTGCGAGGTAGAGCAGGGCGTCCCGCTTGGTGACGGCCCCGCGCCCGGCGTGCGGCGGCCAGAGCGGCTTGTCCAGGTTGGTCAGGCGCACCTCGGCGCCGCCGACGGCGAGGCGGAGCGAGGCCCGCGTCGAGCTCTCGAGCTGCGCCGCCGCCTCGATCGCCTCCTCCGCGCGCGCGCGTTCGGGCGCGGGCGCGGAGCCGGGCGCCGCGGATGAGGCGCGCACCGCCTGAGCCGGCGTCCTGACGACGTCGTCGGGGAGGCGATCGAGGCGCATCCGGAGGAAGACCGGCGCGCGCAGTCCGCCGGAGCCCGTCCGCTCCGAGAACGCCACCTCGCAGACGAGCTCCGGGCGGGCCCAGTGCGCGCCCCGGCCCTCGGCGGGGATCTCGGCGAGGGGGCTCTCCTCCGTCGAGAGGGCGTCGAGCCGCTCGCGCAGCTCGGCGAGCTGCGCCTCGCGGAGACCCGAGCCGACCCGCCCCACGTAGGCGAGCTCGCCGCCGGCGCCGGGGCCGGGGGGGCGGTACTCTGCGACGACCAGCGCGCCGAGCGTCCGGGCGCGCGCGCCCTTCCCCGCGATGTAGCCGCAGATCACGAACTCCTCGGAGCGCCGGGCCTTCACCTTCACCCAGCTCGCCGAGCGGCGGCCGGGCTCGTAGCGCGAGTCGGCGCGCTTGGCGACGACCCCCTCGAAGCCGAGGTCGACCGCGGCGCGGTAGGCGGCGACGCCGTCCCCCTCGATGCGCTCCACGAGGCCGATGCGCGAGGTCGGCGAGATCACCAGCGAGAGCGTCCGAAGCCGCTCGCCGAGCGGGACGCGCGTCAGGTCGTATCCCTCGAGCTCGAGCAGATCGAAGGCATAGAGGCGCACCGGCGTCTCGGCGGCGGCGCGCGCGATCTCGCCCGGGTCGTGCAGGTTGATGCGGCGCTGCAGCCGCTCGAAGGAGGGCCGTCCCGCCTCGTCGGTGGCGACGATCTCGCCGTCGAGCAACGCGCCGGCGAGCGGCTGCGCCGCCAGCTCGCGCGCGAGCAGCGGGTAGGAGGCGGTGAGATCGAGGCCGCGGCGGCTGGTCAGGCTCACGCCGAGCTCGCCGCCGGCGCCGCGCTCGACCCTCGCCAGCGCGCGCACGCCGTCGAGCTTCGGCTCGAAGAGCCAGCCCTCGCGCGAGAAGGGGCGATCGCCGGGCGTCGCCAGCATCGGCGCCCGCTCGCGCGGCCGGCGGCCCTCGATCGCCCGCGCCCCCTCGAGCTCGGCGGGGCGCAGGGGCGGTGGCTCGAGACCGGCCGGGGGGCGGTGCCCGGCCTTGAGGCGGTCGATGCTGAGATCGGAGATCACCGAGTCGAGGCGGGAGGTGAGGTCGCCGCCGCTCGCCTCGTCGCGGTGCTTGAGGAGGAGCCAGCCCTCCTCGGCGCGGCCACCGCCGGTGCGCACCAGCGCCCACGAGCCCTTCATGCGGTGCCCGCGCATGCGCAGGGAGAGCTTCCCGTCGGCGAGCGCCGCGCGCGTGCGCCGCTCGGCCTCGTCGCGGTCGTGGAAGGAGAGCGCCCCGCCCTCGTCGGGCGAGTAGGTGCCGCGGTCCCAGACGATGACCTCGCCGGCGCCGTACTCCCCCGCGGGTATCAGGCCCTCGAAGCCCGCGTAGTCGAGCGGGTGATCCTCGACGCGCGCGGCGAGGCGACGCTCGCCGGGCTCCGCGGCGGGCCCGCGCGGGATCGCCCAGGAGAGCATGACCCCGTCCAGCTCGAGCCTCAGGTCGTAGTGCAGCCGGCTCGCGGCGTGCTTCTGGACGACGAAGGTCAGGGGCCCCTCGGCCGCCGGCGGGATCGACGCCGGGGGCTCGCCGGTGCGCCGGAAGTCGCGCTTGCCCGCGTAGGCGTCGAGGGCTGAGGTCTCCCCGCCGGGGGCCGGGTCGCCGCCCGGCCCGCCGCGCGCCTTCCGGGGTCTCGGCACGGCGGCGCGTGCGCCCGGTGCTAGCCGGCGGCCTCGCGCCGGCCGGCGGAGCGCCCGCGCCCGTTCGAGGAGGCGACCAGCCCGGAGGCGTCTTCGGCGGGGGAGGACTCGTCGCCGTCCTGGCGCGCGAGCGCCGCATCGACGCTCGCGCGGAGCGCCGCCATCAGGTCGACCACCTGCGTCGCCGGCTGCGGTGCCACCTCGCCGGTCACCACCTCGCCGCCCTCGAGCTTCGCCGTGATGAGCGCGGTGAGCGCCTCGCGGTAGTCGTCGGTGTAGCTCGCGGGGTCGAAGGGCTCTCGCATCATCTCGATGAGGGAGAGCGCCATCTGGAGCTCCGGATCGCTCACGTCCACGTCGCCGACCTCGCCGACGACCGGCCGGATCTCGTCGGCGTGCAGGAGCGTCTCGAGCACCAGGGCGTCGCCCGAGGCCCGCAGCGCGCACAGCTGCTCGCGGTTGCGGATGGCGATCTTGGCGATGCCGGTGAGGCCGCGCTCCCTGAGCGCCCGGAGCAGGAGGGCGAAGGGCTTCTCGCCGGTCTCGTCGGCCTCCAGGTAGTACGACTTCTCGTAGTAGATGGGATCGATCTCTGCGGCCTCGACGAAGGCGGAGAGGGTGATCGTGTGCTTGCTCGCGACGGGGAGGCCCTCGAACTCCTTCTCCTCCAGCACGACGTAGCTGTCCTTCGCGTACTCGTAGCCGCGCACGATCTCCTCGGGAGCGAGCTCGCGCTCGTCGACCGGGCACCACCGGAGGTAGCGCACGCGAGAGTGATCGTCGCGGTGGAGCTGGCGGAAGGAGACGTCCTTGCTCTCCGTCGCCGTGTAGAGCCGCACGGGGATGTGGACCATCCCGAAGGTGATCGCGCCGCGCCAGATCGCCCGGGCCATGGAGGCCTCCTCCGGCCGGCGCACCGCGCCGGACGCACCATCCGAGTATAGCGAGCGGGGTGCCGGCGGCGGGAGCGAGGGAGGCGTGCTACCCGCCGACCTGCTCCCCGCGCTGCATGATCTGCTCCGCGGCGCTGACCGCGTCGCGCGCCTCGGCCTGCGTCCTCACGCGCGAGAGAAGCAGGGGCGCGAGCGCCTCCACGGCGTCGGCGGTGTCGGGATCGCCGGCGCGCAGCAGCTCGTGCGCCTCGGCCGGCGTCCGCCCGGCGCACCAGTGCGGGTTCAGCGCCTCCGCCACGAAGAGGCCGCCGGCGAGCTGCACCCGCTCCTCCCAGCGCAGGCCGGAGCGCTCGAGGACCGAGGAGAGCTGCGCCGCGATGCGGGCCATCTGGTCGTCGCTCATGGCGGGCGATCATAACCCGAACTGAGTAGATGGGGAAGCCTGTTATCAGTTCTCGCGTCGCCGGCTCTCGCGTGCGACGCCGGCGCGCCCCCGGCTACGCCTCGTCCTCCTCGAGCTCGGCGACGAGCAGGCGCATCAACTCCTCGGGCCCGCAGTAGGTGAGCGGGCCCTCCGCCGCCTCGGCGGCGAGCGCGGCGCCCATCGCCTGATCCGGCGTCGGAGGCGCGGGCGCGGAGCGGCCGCCCGCGTACCGCAGGGCGCTCAGGCGCCGCTCGTCGGCTCGCACCGCCTGCTCGAAGCGTCCCACGAGCCCGAGCGCGTCGGCGGGGAGCTCCGCGAGCAGCCGCTCGCGGAGCTCGGCACAGGCCTCGTCGGCCCCGGAGCCGCCGGCCGCCCCCCGGCGCTCGCTCTCGCCCGCGTCCGGCATCGCTCGCTCCCCGCCGCCGGCTACCCCGCGCGCAGAGCGCGGAGCGCGTCCTCGACGCCCTTGTGGAAGGTGGGGTAGGCGAAGTGCATGCGACGGAAGTCGTCGACGGTCACCGCGGCGTGCACCGCGAGCGCGAGCATGCCCAGCACCTCTCCCCCGTGCGGGCCGACCGATGTCGCGCCGACCAGCACGCCCCGGTCGGCGTCCTCGACGAGCTTGATGAAGCCCTCGTTTCCCGCCTTGTGCATCCACCCGCGCGCCGACCACGGCACCTGCTGCGTGCCGACGCGGACCGAGAGGCCGGCCTCCCGTGCCTGCTGCTCGCTGAGGCCGACCGCCCCGACCTCGGGGTCGGTGAAGGTCGCGCGCGCCGCCGCGCTGTAGTCGGCCGCGCGGACGTCGCGGCCGAGGATGTCGGCGATCGCGATGCCGGCCTGGTAGTAGGCCATGTGCGTGAAGAGGCCGGCCCCGGTCGCGTCGCCTATCGCCCAGAGCCCCTCGCCCGCGCGCATCCTCCCGTCGACCGGGATGAAGCGGGCGCCGTCGTCGAGGCCGACGGCGCCGACGCCGAGCCCTCGGAGGTCGGTGGTCCGTCCCGTCGCGACCAGCAGCTGCTCCGCCTCGACGCTCTCGCCGCCGTCGAGCGTGAGACGCACTCCGGCACCGGCGCGCTCGACGCGCGTGGCGGCGGCGCCGGTCCTCACGCCGATCCCCTCCCGCTCGAAGACCTCGGCGAGCAGCTCGCCGGCCTCCGGCTCCTCGAGGGGCAGCAGGCGGTCGAGCGCCTCGACCACCGTCACCGCCACCCCGAAGCGCGAGAGCGCCTGCCCGATCTCCATCCCGATGGCGCCCCCGCCGAGGACGATCAGCGAGTCCGGGAGCTCCTCCACCTGCACGGCCTCGTGGTTGGTCCAGTAGTCGACGTCGGCGAGCCCGGGGATGGGGGGGACGGCGGGGCGCGTGCCGGTCGCGATCACCACGGCGCGGCTCGCCTCGATCTCGTCGTCCCCCACCTGCACGCGCCCCGGCCCGACGATGCGGCCCTCGCCCCGCACGAAGTGCCCGCCCTTGCCGACGAAGCGGTCGACGGCCACCTGGTCGTTCCAGTGGTCGGTCGCCTCCTCGCGGATGCGCCGCGCCACCGGCGCCCAGTCGGGCGTGACGCTCGCCTCGCCGGCCATCCCGGGGATGCGCCGCGCCTCCTGCAGCAGGTTCGCCGCGCGGATCATCATCTTCGAGGGGATGCAGCCGTAGTACGGGCACTCGCCGCCGATGAGGTGGCGCTCGATGCCGACCACGGTGAGCCCGGCCTCGGCGAGCGTGCCCGCGACGTGCTCGCCGCCCGGACCGAGGCCGATCACCACCACGTCCGCCTGCCGCTTCACGGATGCCTCCTTGAGCCGCCGGGGCCTCCCGCCCCCGCGGCGACTCTACCGGCCGCGGGGGGCACCCGCACGCGCCCGGCCCGGGGCCCTAGCCGAGCATCTCCTGAGACTGGGCCGCGGCGTCGGGCGCGCCGGCGAGCATCATCGCGAGCTCGATCTCGGAGGCGAGCAGCGAGAGCGCGTGCCGCACCCCCCGCTCGCCGCCGCCCCCGTCCCCGGCGGCGAGCGCCCAGAGCACCGGGCGGCCGATCATCACCGCATCCGCCCCCGAGGCGAGCGCCTTGAGCACGTCGGTGCCGCGCCGGACGCCGCCGTCCACGAGGACGACGGCGTCACCGGCTCGGGCGAGGGCGGCGGCCACCGCCGGAAGCGCGTCGATCGTCGCCGGCGCCGTGTCGAGCTGGCGGCCGCCGTGGTTGGAGACGACGACGCCGGCGGCACCGTGCTCGACGGCGAGCCGGGCGTCCCGGGGGTCGAGCACCCCCTTCACGAGCACGGGGAGCCGGCTCTCTGAGGCGAGCCACTCCAGGTCGCGCCAGGTCAGCGAGGGATCGAGGTTGCGCTCGAAGTAGTCGGCCAGGCTCGATCCGGCGGTCGTCGGCTCGAGGCGGGAGCGCCCGCCGGCCGCGGCGGCGAGGTTCGCCGCGACGAGGCCGGCCGGGAGGTGGAAGCCGCCGCGCGCGTCGCGCTCGCGGTTGCCGAGGCGCGGTGCGTCGACGGTGAGCATGAGCGCCTCGTAGCCCGACGCCTCGGCGCGTGACACCAGGTCCCGGGTCAGAGCCCGGTCGCGGAAGACGTAGAGCTGGAACCAGGGGGGCGCGTCGCCGGAGCCGGCGGCCGCCACCTCCTCGAGCGGCGTGGTGGAGAGCGTGGAGAGCGTCATCGTCAGCCCCGAGGCGGCGGCGGCCCGCGCCACGCCGATCTCCCCGTCGTCGTGGGCGAGCCGCTGGAAGGCCATCGGCGCGATGACGACCGGCAGCGCGTGGCGGCGGCCCAGGATCTCGACCCCCGTGTCGACCGCCGAGACGTCGACGAGCACGCGCGGCACCAGCGAGAGGCGCTCGAAGGCGTCGCGGTTCCGGGCCAGGGTGAGCTCGTCGTTCGCGCCGCTCGCGTAGAAGGCGAAGGCCATCGGGTCGAGCGCGGCGCGCGCCCGCGCCTCGAGCTCGATCAGGTTGAGGGGGGCGGGATCGCCGGGGGTCACCGGCCGGGCTC
>VYDC01000231.1 GCA_009843585.1 Chloroflexota bacterium
CCGCGGGGGATGCCCCCGCCGCGGAGGCGGCGGCCCCGCGCCCGGCGGCTCCCCTGCCCTGGTCCCAGCGCCACCTGCTCGACCTCGACATCGTCTCGCCCGCCGAGATCGGGTCCGTCCTGACGCTCAGCGAGCGGATGCTGGAGGTGCTGGAGCGCCGCATCGCCCGCGTCCCCACGCTCCGCGGCTACACCGTCTTCACGCTCTTCTACGAGCCCTCCACCCGCACCCGCGCCTCCTTCGAGCTCGCCGGCAAGGTGCTCGGCGCCGACGTGGTCAACGTGAGCCCCCAGAGCGCCTCGGTGCAGAAGGGCGAGTCGCTCGTCGACACCGTCCGCACGCTCTCGGCGATGGAGGCCAACGCGATCGTCATGCGGCACGCGAGCGCCGGCGCGCCCTACCTGGCCGCGCGGCACTCCGACGCCTCGATCGTGAACGCCGGCGACGGGGCGCACGCGCACCCGACGCAGGCGCTGCTCGACCTCTTCACGATCCGCCGCCAGCTCGGCGGTCTCTCGGGCCGGCGCGTCGTGATGATCGGCGACATCGCCCACTCGCGGGTGGCGCGCTCCGACATCTGGGGGCTCGCGGCGATGGGCGCGGAGGTCGTGATCTGCGGCCCGCCGACGCTGCTCCCGCGCGGGCTGCGGCCCGGCGAGCGTCCGGAGAGCGCCCGAGAGGCGCTGCCGCCGGTGCGCGTGGAGACCGACGTCCGGCGCGCGATCGAGGGCGCCGACGTCGTGATGGCGCTCAGGCTGCAGGCGGAGCGGCAGCAGGGGGGGCTGCTCCCCTCGCTGCGCGAGTACGCGCGGCTCTACCAGGTCACGGCGGAGCGCTTCGCGCTGGCGCGCCCCGGGGCGCTCCTGATGCACCCCGGCCCGAAGAACGAGGGCGTCGAGATCGCCTCCGACATCGCCACGGGCGATCACTCCATCATCGAGCGCCAGGTCACCAACGGCGTCGCCGTGCGCATGGCGCTGCTCTACCTGCTCTCCGGCCGCGGCGGCCTCGACGAGGGGGAGGCCGCCGCGTGACGACCCTCGCCATCCACAACGGCCGCGTCATAGACCCGGCGCTCGGCCAGGACGGGATCGCCGACGTCGTGATCGTCGACGGGCGCGTGGCGAGGGTCGGGCCCGGCGAGGGGGAGATGGTCGTCGAGGCGGAGCGCATCGACGCCACCGGCCTCGTCGTCGCCCCCGGCTTCGTCGACCTGCACTGCCACCTCCGGCAGCCCGGCTTCGAGTGGAAGGAGACGATCGCCTCCGGAACGCGCGCCGCCGCGCGCGGAGGGTTCACGACGCTCTGCGCCATGCCGAACACCGAGCCCCCTCTCGACTCGCGCGCCGCCGTGGAGTCGGTCCTCAAGGAGGTCGACTCCTCGGCCCTCGTCCGCGTGCTCCCGCTGGGCTGCATCACGCGCGGGCGCGCCGGGCGCGAGCTGGCGCCGGCCGGCGAGCTCGTCGCGAGCGGCGTCGTCGCGCTCTCCGACGACGGCGACGCCGTCTCCGACGCCCATGTGATGCGGCAGGCGCTCTCCTACTCGACGGCCTTCGGGCTCCCGATCTCGCAGCACTGCGAGGACCCGGAGCTCGTGCGCGACGGGCAGATGCACGAGGGCTGGGTCGCCTCGCTGCTCGGGCTCCGGGGCCGCCCGGCGAGCGCCGAGGAGACCCTCGTCGCGCGCGACATCGCCCTCGCCGAGCAGAGCGGCGCCCACCTGCACGTGGCCCACATCTCGACGGCCGGCGCGGTCGCGCTGGTGCGGGCCGCGCGGGCGCGCGGTGCGCACGTCACCGCCGAGGTGACGCCCCACCACCTGACGCTCACGCACGAGGCCGTCGCCTTCCGGCCGGGCGAGGGGTACCGGGAGCTCCACTACGACACCGACGCCAAGGTGAACCCCCCGCTGCGCGAGGAGGTGGACGTCGCCGCCTGCGTCGAGGCCCTGCGGGAGGGGGTCATCGACGCCGTCGCCACCGATCACGCGCCGCACGCCGGGAACGACAAGGAGATCGAGTTCGACCTCGCCGCCCCGGGGATCAGCGGGCTTGAGACCGCCTTCGGTCTCCTGATGTCGCTCGTCCACGAGGGATCGCTCAGTCTCCCCGATCTCCTGGAGCGCCTGACCGCCGGACCCGTCCGGGCCTGGCGGCTCGACGAGCGCTCGGGGCTCGGGGGGCTCGGGACGCTCGCGCCGGGAGCCGTCGGGGATGCCGTGGTGCTCGACCCGGAGGAGTCCTGGCCGGTCGAGCCCGAGCGGTTCGCCTCGCTCGGGCGCAACACCCCGCTCGCCGGGCGCACCCTGCGCGGCCGCGTCGTCGCGACCGTGGCCGACGGGCGCGTCGTCCACCGGCTCGAGACGGTGGGCGCGCTGTGACGGCCGGAGCCGTGCCCGGCGCGCCGCGCGGGGCGGCGCGGCTCGTGCTCGCCGACGGGCGCGTCTTCGATGGCGAGGCGATCGGCGCTCCCGGGCGCGCGACGGGGGAGGTCGTCTTCACGACCTCGATGACGGGCTACCAGGAGGCGCTCACCGATCCCTCGTACGGCGGGCAGGTGCTCGTCATGACCTACCCGCTGCAGGGGAACTACGGCGTCAACGCGGTCGACTCCGAGAGCGGCCGCATCCAGGTGCGCGGCTTCGTCGTCCGGGAGCTCACCGACCTCCCCTCGCACTGGCGCTCGCGCGGCACGCTCGACGGCTACCTCGCCCGCCACGGCGTCCCCGGCATCGCGGGCATCGACACCCGCGCCCTCACCCGCCACCTCCGCACGCGCGGCGTGCTGATGGGGACGGTGACGAGCGACGAGAGCGCGGAGGAGGCGCTCGCCAGGCTCCGCCGCACGCCCGACTACGCCTCGGGCGACTACGTCGCCGAGGTCTCGACCCGCGAGGCCTACGCCTTCGGCTCAGGGCGGGATCCCGCCGAGGGGGCGCCGCACGTCGCGGTGGTCGACCTGGGCGTGAAGCGCAACATCATGCGCATCCTGTCGGGGCGCGGCTGCCGCGTCACGGCCGTCCCGCACACGGCATCCGCCTCCGAGATCCGGCGTCTCGACCCCGACGGGATCGTGCTCTCGCCGGGCCCGGGCGACCCGATGCTGCTCGACGGGGTCGTCGGAACCGCGCGCGAGCTGGTCGGCGCCTACCCGATGCTCGGGATCTGCCTGGGGCACCAGGTGCTGGGGCGCGTCTTCGGGGCGCGGACCTACAAGCTCCCGTTCGGTCACCGCGGGGCGAACCACCCGGTGCGCGATCTGCGCACCGGGCGCGTCTGGATCACCTCGCAGAACCACGGGTTCGCCGTCGACGGCTCGGAGCTCGCTCAGGAGATGCGCGTCGAGCAGCAGCACCTCAACGACGACACGGTCGAGGGCCTCGTGCACGAGGAGCTCCCCATCTTTACGATCCAGTACCACTCGGAGGCATCGCCGGGGCCGCGGGACACGGAGTTCTTCTTCGATCGCTTCCTCTCAGCCGTCGCGGGCGGGGAGGCTCTGGCGGCGGCGCGGGAGCGCGTGGGGGGAGTGTGATGGCGACCGTCAGGCGGGCGGAGGCCCGGGACGCCGGGGCGATCTCCGCGATCATCGGGGAGATCCTCCAGGAGGGGCTCGCGATCTCGTTCGAGCGCGCGCTCGATCCGCAGGAGGTGACGACGCTGATGGAGCGGCAGGGCAGCGCCGGCGCGACCTTCATCGCGGAGGAGGACGGGGAGGCGGTCGCCTTCGGCTCGGTCGATCCCTCGTCCTCCGACCCGGGCGAGTGCACGTTCGGCTCCTGGGTGCGCAGCGCGCACCGCCGGCGCGGCATCGGCACGGCCCTGGCCGAGGTCGCGCTCGCCTTCGCGCGCGAGCAGCGATACCGGCGCATCCGCGGCCGCCTCCCGGCCCAGAACGAGCCGGCGCTCTCCTACCTCTCGGCGATCGGCGCCCTCGTCCCCCTCACCCACCCGGGAGCGACCTTCGAGCTCCCCCTCTACCCGGAGCCGTCGTGAGCGACGCCTACCCGCCGCCGCATCTCCCCGGCGAGGAGGAGGAGGCCGGCTGGGCCGCCGCCGGCGGCGAGCCCGACAGCGCCGCCGAGTACCGGGCGCGCCGCGAGGCCGACTGGGAGCGCCTCGTGGGGGGCCGAGGCCCGCTCCCCGACTTCTGGGAGCGCTACGCCGAGCGCTCGCACGGCTGGCGGCAGTGGATCGCCTTCCTGCAGCCGATCGGGCGCGATCACCCCGACTCGCTCGCCGCGCTGGAGCCGCTCTACGAGAGCCTGCGCGCGGCGGACGGCGTGGAGATCCTCCCCGTCGAGTACCTCCACACGACGGCGATCCAGATCGGGTGGATGATGGCCACCGACGTCATGTGGTCGCAGGTGGAGTCGTTCTACGTGAACGCGGCGCCCCGCATCCACCGCGTCGAACCGTTCACGCTCCGTCTCGGCGGCATCTCGGCGACCGAGGAGACCCTCTACCTCGGCGTCGACGACGGCCACGCGCTGCGGGAGGTCCGCCGGCAGGTCGGGCTCGGCGTGCCGAAGGTGTCGCAGGTGCTGCGCGGCGTGGACCCGCAGATGACGCCCCGGGGCGATCGCTTCATGCCGGTCGTGCACCTGGCGCACTTCGCGGGCGCCGATCGCTCGGCCGTCGCGCGCGCCGTCGAGGGGTACCGGGACATCGAGATCGGCGAGGTCGAGGTCACGCACATCAAGATGGCGCGGATGTCCCCCGACCCGGACATCCGCACGCCGGAGCCCGACGTGCTCGCCGAGATCGGCCTGCTCGGGGCCGGCTACCGGACGGGATACCACAACTGAGCTCGTGGTCCCTCGCCGACGATACCGTCCCCCCGAGCGCGGAGGCCGCCCCCTCCCGGCCGCTCAAGGTCCTGATCATCGGATCGGGCCCGATCGTCATCGGCCAGGCCGCGGAGTTCGACTACGCCGGCACGCAGGCCTGCCTGGCGATGCGCGAGGAGGGCGTCACCTCGGTCCTGGTCAACTCCAACCCGGCCACGATCATGACCGAGGAGGGCGTCGCCGACACCGTCTACATCGAGCCCCTCACCGTCGAGGCGCTCACGCGCGTGATCGACCGCGAGCGGCCGGACGGGCTGCTCCCGACGCTCGGCGGCCAGACGGGCCTCAACCTCGCGGTCGAGCTCGCCGAGGCCGGCGTGCTCGACCGCTACGGCGTCCGGCTGCTCGGTACGCCGCTCGAGTCGATACGGCTCGCCGAGGATCGCGAGAGCTTCCGCGGGCTGCTGCGCGAGATCGGCGAGCCGACGCGGTATTCGGTGATCGTCGTGTCGTGGGACGACGCGGAGCGGGCCCGGCGGATCATCGGCCTCCCCGCGGTGATCCGCCCCGCCTACACCCTCGGCGGCACCGGCGGCGGCGTCGCCACCACCCCCGCCGAGTACGAGCGCATCGTGCGCTCGGGCATGGCGGCCTCCCCGATCGGCCAGGTCCTGGTCGAGCGCTCGCTGCTCGGCTGGAAGGAGGTCGAGTACGAGGTGATGCGGGACGGCGCGGACACCTGCATCACGGTCTGCAACATGGAGAACCTGGACCCGATGGGGGTCCACACCGGCGACTCCATCGTCGTCGCCCCGTCGCAGACGCTCTCCGATCAGGAGTACCAGATGCTGCGCTCGAGCTCGCTGCGCATCATCCGCGCGCTCGGCATCGAGGGGGGCTGCAACGTCCAGCTGGCGCTCGCCCCGCGGCCGGACGTGGTGCCGTGGGAGGGGGCCGAGGAGGCGCGGGATCGGCGCGAGGCGCCGCCGTACTACGTGATCGAGGTGAACCCGCGCGTCTCGCGCTCCTCAGCGCTGGCGTCGAAGGTGACCGGCTACCCGATCGCGCGGGTGGCGGCGAAGATCGCCATCGGCCGGCGGCTCGACGAGATCGCCAACTCCGTCACCGGGCGCACGACGGCGGCCTTCGAGCCGGCGCTCGACTACTGCGTGGTGAAGATCCCGCGCTGGCCCTTCGACAAGTTCCCGGCCGGCGACCGCACGCTCGGCACCCAGATGAAGGCGACCGGAGAGGTGATGGCGGCCGACCGCACCTTCGAGTCGGCGCTCCAGAAGGCGCTGCGCTCGCTCGAGGTCTCGGGGCGCTCGCTGCTGTGGGAGCACGCCTCCTGGAGGCGCGGCCCCGGAGAGGGGGGCGGCGAGCCGCCGCTCGCTGCGACCGACGACCGGCTCTGGGCGCTCCTCGCGCAGCTGCGCCGCGACGCGAGCCCCGCCGAGCTCTCGCGGCGGACCGGCATCGATCCCTGGTTCACGGAGAGGCTCGCCCGCATCGTCTCGATGGAGCGCCGGCTCCTCGCCGAGGATCTCACGCCCGCGCTGCTGCTCGCCGCCAAGCGGATGGGCTTCTCCGACGGCGTGATCGCGGAGCTCGCGGACCGGCTGCCGGAGCAGGTGCGCGCCCTGCGCGAGGGCTGGGGGATCCTCCCCGTCTACAAGATGGTCGACACGTGCGCCGCCGAGTTCGACGCGCAGACGCCCTACTTCTACTCCTGCTACGAGCAGGAGAACGAGGCGCCGCCGCTCGGTCGGGAGCGGATGCTGGTGATCGGCTCCGGCCCGATCCGCATCGGGCAGGGGATCGAGTTCGACTACTGCTCGGTGCAGGCGGCGCGCGCCCTGCGGCGCGCCGGGGTCGCCGCCATCCTCGCCAACTCCAACCCGGAGACCGTTTCGACCGACTTCGACACCTCCGATCGCCTCTACTTCGAGCCGCTCGACGGCGAGTCGGTGCGCGATCTGCTCGCCAACGAGGCGGGCGAGGGCGGCGAGGCGCCGCCGTCGATCGTGCAGTTCGGCGGGCAGACGCCGCTCAACATGGCGCCGGTCCTCAATCGGGCCGCGCTGCCGGTGGCGGGCTCCTCGCCGGAGTCCATCGACATCGCCGAGGATCGCCGCCGCTTCGAGGCGCTGGTGAGCGGGCTCTCGATCCCGCAGCCGCCGGGCGTGGCGGTCGAGAGGCTCGAGGAGGCGCTCCCGACCGCCGACGCGATCGGCTACCCGGTGCTGGTCCGCCCCTCCTACGTGCTGGGCGGACGGGCGATGGAGATCGTGCAGAACGCCGAGGAACTCGCCCGCTACTTCGTCGCCGCGCTCGAGGAGGGCTCCGGCCCCATCCTGATCGACCGCTACCTGGAGGGGATGGAGGTCGAGGTCGACGCCATCTGCGACGGCGAGCGCGTCTTGATCCCCGGCATCATGGAGCACGTCGAGCGGGCCGGCGTGCACTCGGGGGACTCGATGGCGGTCTATCCCCCGCAGCACCTGAGCGAGGAGCAGCGGGCCGCGATCGTCGACTACACGACGCGCATGGCGCTCGCGCTCGGCGTGCGCGGGCTGATGAACGTCCAGTACGTGATCGCCCCCGAGGCCGATGCGGACGGCCCGGGCGTCTTCGTGATCGAGGTCAACCCGCGCTCATCGCGCACCGTCCCCTTCATCTCGAAGGTGACCGGCGTGCCGATGGTCGATCTCGCGGTCGGCGCGATGCTCGGGCGGACGCTCGCCGAGCAGGGCTACCCCGAGGGGCTCTGGCCGGAACCACAGCTGGTCGCCGTGAAGGCGCCGGTCTTCTCGATGTCGAAGCTCGGCGGCGTCGACGCCTTCCTCGGACCCGAGATGAAGTCGACCGGCGAGGTGATGGGGGTCGACGTCAGCTTCGAGGCCGCCGTGCGGAAGGCGCTCATCGCCTCGGACCTCGACCTCCACCCGAAGACGCCCGTCCTGCTCTCCCTCGCCGACCGCACCAAGGCAGAGGCCGTCCCGCTCATCCGCGCACTCCACGAGGCCGGCTGCCCCCTCTACGCGACCCCCGGCACCGCCGATCTCGTCGCCGAGCTCGGCATCCCGGTCTCGCCCGTGACCAAGCTGACCGACGACGGCAGCCGGCCGCGCGAGCCGGTCGTCGGGCAGCCGACGGTCGCCGACGTGATCGCCGACGGCCGCGTGCGCGCCGTCGTCAACACGCTCGAGGGGAAGAGCACGACCCACCTCCGCGACGGCTTCTACATCCGGCGTCAGGCGACCGAGCAGCGCATCCCGTGCTTCACCTCGCTCGACACGGCCGGAGCGGCGATCCGCGCGCTGGCCCATCCCGGCTCCTACGAGATCCGGCCGCTCCCCGAGTACCGCGACGGCGTCGCCGCGGCGGCGCGGGGCCCGGGGGAGTGAGCTCGGGCCCGCCCGACGCCGTGCCGCGCCCGCCCGCGGCCGTGCTCTTCGATCTCGACGGGACGCTCCTCGACTCGCTCGGCGGGACGGCGGACGCCCTCGTGGAGACGCTCGCCGCGCACGGCCACGACGTTTCGCGCCGCGCCGTCCTCGAGGCGCTCGGCCACTCCCTCCCCGAGGTGATCGCGACGCTCTGCGGGCTCTCGCCTCAGGAGGCGGCGACCCTCGCCGACGACTACCGCGCCCTCTACTACGGCCGCTACTACGACCGGGTGGAGCCGCTCCCCGGCGCCGAGCCGCTCCTCGCCGCGCTCGGCGCCGCCGGCGTCCCGCTGGCGCTCGTGACGAGCAGGCGCGAGCGATACGCACGCCTCGTCCTCGCCCACCACCGCTGGGTCGCGCGCTTCGCGGTCGTGGTCGGGCAGGACACGGCCGCCGCACCGAAGCCCGACCCGGCGCCCGTTGCCTGCGCCCTCTCCGGGCTCGGCGTCGAGGCGGAGTCGGCGGCGCTCGTCGGAGACACCTGCGAGGACATGGCGGCGGCCGCGGCCGCCGGCGTGGGGACGATCGTCGGTCTCACGCACATCCGCCGCGAGGGCGAGCTGCGCGCCGCCGGCGCGACGCATACCGCCCCGGGCCTCCCCGCCGTCGGCGCGCTCCTCCGCGTCCCGCCCGCGGCGCCGCGGGGCGCGGCATGAGGAGCCTCGCCGTCGAGGTCACCGAGTGCGCGCGCCTCTACGGCGGCACGCACGTCCTCTGGTGCCGGGAGCCGGACGCGCTGCGCCCGGCGCGCCCCGGATCCTTCGTGATGGCCTACGTCGGCGAGGGCTACGACCCGCTGCTCGGCCGCCCGATGTCGATCCACCGCCGCCGCGAGGGGGCCTCGGGGCCGGAGTTCGCTCTCCTCTTCGAGCGGGTCGGCCGCGGCACGGACTGGCTCGCGGGCCGGGGGCCCGGCGACCTGGTGCGGATGGTCGGCCCGCTGGGCCGCCCCTTCGAGCCCCGCCCGCAGGTGCAGCGGATGATGCTCGTCGGCGGGGGCATCGGCTGCGCGCCCCTCGTCTGGCTCGCCGATGAGCTCGTGGCGGAGGGGCGCGAGGTGACGCTCGTGCTCGGTGGGCGCGGCGAGGCGCAGATCTTCCCGGCGTCGCAGCTCCCCGCGGACGTCGAGGTCGTCGTCACCACCGAGGACGGCTCGCTGGGCGAGACGGGGCTCGTGACGGCGCCGTTCGAGCGGCTGCTCGGCTGGTGCGATCAGGCGTTCGCCTGCGGCCCGGAGCCGATGTTCGAGGCGCTCCACGGCGTCCTGCGGCGCAGCACGCTGCGGACGCCGGTGCAGGCGCTGCTCGAGGCGCACATGGCGTGCGGGGTGGGGATCTGCTACAGCTGCGCCGTGTTCCCCCGCCGCGGCGGCGTCAGGCTGGTGTGCACGGACGGGCCGATGTTCGAGCTCCGGGATCTCTACCAGTGAGGCGCGAGCTCGTCCCGAGCTACGCGATCGTGGCGGCCGGGCTGCTCTCCGGGCTGCTGGTCGGGGGCGTGCTCACCGACGCCGAGCCCGCCCTGCTCGGCTGGCTCCTGGGGGCCGGCGTGGGGCTGACCGCCGGCGCCTTCGTGGCAGCCGTTCTCGCCGGCGTCCCGCTCGCGGGGCGCCGGGGCGGGGGTGTCGACCCGCCGGGCGGCGGTCCGTCGTCCGACCCCCTGGCCCACCTCCGCGCGGGCGCGCGGGCCGCCGGCGATCCCGGCGCCACGGGGCCGGACGAGGCCCCGGAGGAGGAGGCGCAGGCCGGGCTCGCAGGGCTGGGCCGCGGCGGCAACGGGCGCTCCCTCTAGGCTGCCGTCCAGGAGCGGCGCGTGGGCGTCCGCCCCGCGGCCACGGGCCGGCGCTGTCGGCGTCGTGAGCGACCGCTACCTCGTCCGCGACACGGCTCTCGGGAGCTTGCTGAGCGGCCGGAGGCGCCCGGCCGCGCCCGGCGCCTGATCGCCGGGCGGACGGACGGCTCCGGGCAACGGGGCGTCCTAGCGAAGCTGCGGCGCGAAGCGACCGAGCTCGACG
This sequence comes from Chloroflexota bacterium, assembly GCA_009843585.1. Lineage (GTDB taxonomy): Bacteria > Chloroflexota > Dehalococcoidia > UBA2979 > UBA2979 > VYDC01. Next base: position 10,253 of record VYDC01000231.1, read on the forward strand.
TAGTGGTCGGCCAGCGCGCGCATCTCGACGGACGTGCTCCCGGCGAAGGCGACCACCTCGACCCGGACGCCGCGGGACTGCACCATCTCCACGGCCCGCGCGAAGTCCGAGTCGCCGGAGACGACGGCCACCACGTCGAGGCGCTCCGACATCGTCACCAGGTCGATCGCCATCTCGACGTCGAAGTTGCCCTTGACCGATCCGTCGGCGAAGCGCTTCAGCGGCTTCGTGACGATGCGGTAGGCGTGGGGGACGAAGGGCGCCACGAACTTCTGCTGCTCCACGGCCTCGCGCGGGTCGTCGGAGACCGGCGCGTAGGCGGTGGCCCGCACCAGCTCGCGTCCGTCGCTGAGCATCGCGAGCAGCTTCCCCATGTCGATCGGCGGCTCGCCGGCCTCGACGCCGTAGAGGACGTTCGGGACGTCGACGAAGACGCCGAGTCGGGGCTTGCGCGCGGCGCGATCGAGCCGGGCCGCGAGCTCGTCGACGCTCTCGCCGAGCCTCGTGATCGCGCCGCGCTGGCTCGCGATCTCGACCCCGAGCTGCTCGAGTCGCTCGAGGCGCTTCTCCACCGCGGCCAGCGCGTCGCCCGTGCGGCGGCGCGTCGTCGACGAGGGCGCCGCTGGAGGGCTCTGCGCTGCGGCCCCGGCGTCGGGCGTCTCGGCCTTCTCGGCCGCGGCCGCGCGCGAGCGGCTCCGGCGCGGCTTGGCCTGCTCCGCCGGGGCGTCGTTCGCCGTCGCGGCGGCCCCCTCGGTCCCCGCCGTCTCGGTCGTCTCGGGCGTCTCGGGCGTCTGGGCCGCGGTCGCGCGCGAGCGGCGCCGGCGCGTCGCCGGCTGCGTCGCCGGTGCGTCGTCCTTCGAGGCGTCGTCGCCGGCGTCCGGCGTCTCGGCCGTCGCGGTCGCCTCGGCCTTGGGCGCGCGCGGGCGCCGCCGGCGCGACTTGGCCTGCTCCGCCGGTGCGTCGGACTCCCCGCCGACCGCCTCGGCGTTCTCGGCGGGGGGAGGTGCCTCC
>VYDC01000009.1:0-9168 GCA_009843585.1 Chloroflexota bacterium
ACGTTCCCGAAGCGCGAGATGCTCACCCCGGAGGCCTACGCCCGGATCGCGGAGCTGCTTCACCGCGACGCCCCCAACGACGAGGTCGGGGCGGCGGCGAACGAGATCCGGCTCACCCTGAACCCGCATCCCGCGGGCCAGCTCGATCACAACGCGCCGTCGCTCGACGGGAAGCGGCTCCCCGGGATGCAGCACAAGTACCGCGAGACGGTGCTCTTCTTCCCGAGCCAGGGGCAGACCTGCCACGCCTACTGCACCTTCTGCTTCCGCTGGCCGCAGTTCGTCGGCCTCGAGGGGATGAAGTTCGCGATGCGCGAGGCGTCCCTCCTCAAGGACTACGTTCAGGCCCACCCCGACGTCTCCGACATCCTCTTCACGGGCGGCGACCCCCTGATCATGAAGACGCGGGTGCTCCGTCGCTACGTCACGCCGCTGCTCGAGCCCGGTGCGGCGCCGAACATCTCGACCATCCGCATCGGCTCGAAGGCTCTGGCCTACTGGCCGCACCGCTTCGTCTCGGACGACGACGCGGACGACCTGCTCGCGCTCTTCCGTGAGGTGGTGGAGTCCGGCCGCCAGCTCTCCTTCATGGCGCACTTCAGCCACCCGGCCGAGCTGGAGACTCCGATCGTCCGGGAGGCGATCCTGCGCGTCCGGGAGACCGGCGCGCAGATCCGCACGCAGACGCCGGTGCTCCGGCACATCAACGACGACGCGCCGACGCTGGCCAGGATGTGGCGCCTCCAGACCCAGCTCGGCTGCATCCCGTACTACCTCTTCGTGGAGCGGGACACCGGGGCGCGCCGCTACTTCGAGCTGCCGCTCGTGGAGTGCTGGCAGATCTTCCGCGAGGCGTACGCGGCGGTGGGCGGGAACTCGCGCACGGTCCGCGGGCCGAGCATGTCGGCGACGCCGGGCAAGGTCCAGGTGCTCGGAGTCACCGAGGTCGCCGGGGAGCGCGTGATCGCGCTGCGCATGCTGCAGGGCCGGAACCCCGACTGGGTCGGGCGCCCGTTCTTCGCTCGCTACACCGACACCGCCACGTGGCTCGACGAGCTCGAGCCCGCCTTTGGCGAGCCCGAGTTCTTCTACGAGCGCGAGCTCCGCGAGATGCTGTCGGTTGCGGGCAGCCCCTGGTCGCGTGATGAGCTGAGCCTGCCGATGGCGAGCACGAGCTAGGGCTGCTCGTCCCCGGCCGGGCCTCGCTCCGCGCGCTGCCGGTGGCGACGGCGGCGTGCGCGGCCGCGCACGATCACGCCTCGGGGAGCCCTCGCGGCAAGCGGAAGCTCACGCTCTCCTCGGCGGTCTGCACGATCTCGACCTCGATGGGCTCAAGCGCGTCAAGCAGCTCGTGGACGAGGTGATCGGGCGTGGACGCTCCCGACGTGACGCCGACTGCCTCGACGCCGCGCAGCCAGGCCGGGTCGAGTTCCTCGCGGCCCGCGATCAGGTAGGCCGCGGCGCCACTGGCCTCGGCCACCTCGCGTAGCCTGTTGCAGTTCGAGCTGCTCTCCGAGCCGACGACGAGGACGAGATCCACCCGATCGCAGAGCGCCTTCACGGCCTCCTGGCGGTTCGTCGTCGCGTAGCAGATGTCGTCGCGGACGACCGCGTTGCCGAAGCGCCGGCGGATCGCCTCGACCGAGCGGCGCGTGTCGTCGACCGAGAGCGTGGTCTGCGTGAGGACGGCGACCGGCGCGTCCGCGTCCCACTGGGGCAGCTCGACGCCGTCTCGATCGTCCAGGAAGAACATCGGGGCCTGCCCCATCGTCCCCTTCACCTCCTGGTGGCCGCGGTGCCCGACCAGAATGACGTCCCGGCCCTCGCCCCGGTACTTCTTCGCCTCGTTGTGCACCTTGACGACGAGAGGACAGGTCGCGTCGATGACGTTCAGGCCTCTCTCGCGGGCGACGGCGAAGTCCTCGGGCGGGGAGCCGTGCGCGGAGAAGACGACGTTCGACCCCTCCGGGATGTCCCGCACGTCCTCGACCGTGACCGCCCCCTTCGACTCCAGGGTGCGGACCACGTGCGCGTTGTGGACGATCTGGTGCTTCACGTAGACGGGGGCGCCGAAACGCCGGAGAGCGATCTCGACGATCTCGATGGCCCGGTCGACGCCCGCACAGAATCCACGTGGTGCGGCGAGATAGACCTTCATGACTCCCCCGGCGTCCGAACCCGTGATCGAGTGTCGCACGGCCCCGAAACGCGAGTCCAGCATCGCGGGCGCCGCCGGGGCTGCGGATACCGGCCCACTCCGACCGTCAGGGTGCCGGGTGTTCGGCGTCGACGCGATCGGCGGCGAGCGTGCCGCTGCGCACGGCCCCCTCCATCGTCGACGGCCAGCCGGTGTCGGTCCACTCGCCCGCCAGCACGAGGTTGGGGATCGGCGTCGCCTGCGGGAGCCGGCACTGGGCGGAGCCCGGCCGGGGCCGGAAGGTCGCCTGCGGCTGCTTCACGACGCGGCAGCGCCGGATCCGCGCTTCGCGCGCCCTCGGGAAGAGCCGCTCCATCTCGCGGGAGAAGATCTGCTCCAGCCGCTCGGCGCGCTGCTCCGCGAAGTCCCACGCGGCGCTCAGGGAGATGCAGACGTACTGCCCGTCCCCCGCCGGCGCGCCGTGCATCGCGCTCTTGTTGAAGACGAACTGCACGGGGCTGTTCAGGAAGGCCACGAAGTCCCCGTCCATGACCGTCCTGTCATACCAGAGGTGAACCCCGACGATCGGCGCGAAGCTCAGGCCGCGCGCCCGCGAGAAGAACGGATCCGAGGCGACGTCCGGGGGGAGGACCTCGAGCAGGACGTCAAAGGGGAGGGCGCTCACGTACGCCTCGGCCTCGATGACCCGCCCGCGACCCAGCTCGACGCCGGTGACGCGGCCCCCATCGACGCGCAGGGAGCGGACGGTCTCGCCCACGAGCACGTCGTGCCCCGAGGCTGAGAGCTTCGCGTGGGCCGGTTCCCCGGCGAGCGAGGTGAGGCCCACCCGGGACCACCCGAGCGCCGCGTCGGCTGGCGTCCGGAGCAGCCCCTCTTGGAAGACCATCAGGGCCATCTCCGCGCTGACCGCGCGCGCGTCGTCGTTCAGCGCCGGCACGATGATGAGGTTCCAGAGGTTGGCGATGGCACGCTCGCTCTGGTGGTGCCGCCTGAGCCAGTCGTAGGCGCTCTCCGCATCGAGCCGCTCGCGGTCGCGGATCCGATCGGTGTTCCTCATGCGCAGCAGCGCGTACGCCGCGAGCAGCTTCTCCCGGGCGCTCAGATGGGGGTAGCGCAGGAAGGAGGGGAGTATGTGCAGCGGCCCGAGCGCGGGGGTGCTCGCGATCGTCCCGCTCGTGCCGTCGCGGACGACCTCGACCTTGAGCCGGGGTTGCAGGTGCGCCCGATCGCGCGTCCCCGCCCAGCTCAGGAGGTCGAGGTAGGCGGTACAGCAGCCCATGAAGAGATGCTGACCGTTGTCGACCTCCCAGCCCGACTGCTCGTCGTGGAACGAGAAGGCCCGTCCTCCGAGAAAGCGGCGCCTCTCGACGAGGGTGACGTGGTGCCCGCTGGCCGCGAGCGCGCGCGAGGCCGCGAGGCCGGCGAGCCCGCCGCCGAGGACGGCTACGGAGCGCGGGCGGGGAGGGGCAGCATGCTCCTCGTCCATGTCCTACCCATGATAAGGAGCTTCTCGCGCGTGCTGAGCCCGATGCGCCCGTCGAACACCCGGAAGCCCCCCCCCTCGATTCGGTCGAGCACGGCCGCGTAGATGTCGTGCAGCACCGCCGGGCAGGCCCGGGAGCGCCCCGAGAGGAGCGGCAGCAGGCGGCGGCCCTCGCGCAGGTGCTCCCGCGCCCGCTCCGCCTGGAACCGCATGAGCCGGAGGAACGGCTCATTGGCGACGCCCCGGACGAGTTCCTCCTCCGAGTAGCCGTGCGCCGCCATCTCGTCGGCGGGTATGTAGATCCGGCCCATCTCGGCGTCCTCGCGCACGTCCCGGATGATGTTGGTCAGCTGCATCCCGATCCCGAGCGCGATCGCGTAGTCCCGCGCCCGCGCGTCGTCGTACTCGAAGATCTCGATGCACACGAGCCCGACGACGGAGGCGACCTTGTAGCAGTACGTCCTGAGTTCGTCGAACGACCCGAAGCGGCTCTGGGTCATGTCCATCTCGACGCCTTCGAGGATCTCCTCGAAGTAGCCGACCGGGATTCGGTACCTCCGCGCGGTGTCGGCCAGCGCGTCGAAGATCGGGTGCGGAGGCGCCTCATCCGCGTCGAGCAACCCGCGGAGCCGGCGCCTGGTGTCGGCGAACAGCTCGCGCCTCCGGGTCGCGGGCATCTCGCTGTCCGCGATGTCGTCGCAGAGCCGGCAGAACGCATACGCCGCGTAGATGGCGCGCCGCTTGGCGGCCGGCAGCGTCAGGAAGGCGTAGTAGAAGTTGCGGGCATGGGTCCGCGTGATGAGCCGGCAGTGATCGTATGCGTCCCGCAGGTCGCGGCGCCCGGCGGGATCCACGTGCCGCCCCGTCATGCCCTGCCCGCGGCGCCGAGCCCGACCAGCGTCTTCGCGGCGAGGAGCAGCCGCGCACGCCCCGAGAGGACGGGGCGGTCGCTCAGGACATCGTAGCCTCGCCGCTCGATCAGCTCGAGCACGCGGAGACCCCCTGCGGAGAAGAGCGCGACGGCCAGCCTTGTGCGCCCCTGCAGCGTCCCCAGGAGCTCCCCGCCGCGTTGGAAGAGCGTCCTCGTGCGCCCCACCTGGAACGCCATCAGCTCCCGGAAGGCGTCGTTCACGACGTGTCGGTCGAGATCGCCCTCGGTGTAGCCGAAACGCTCCATGTCCTCGAGCGGGAGATAGATCCGCCCGGCGGCGTGATCGCGGGCGACGTCCTGCCAGAAATTCGTGAGCTGCAGCGCCGTGCAGGTCGCGTCGGCGAGGAGCTGCCGTCGCTCGTCGCGGTATCCGCACACGTAGAGCACGAGCCGGCCGACGGGATTGGCCGAGTTCTCGCAGTAGCGAGCCAGATCGCCGTAGGTGCGGTATCTCGAGATGCGCTGGTCCATTCGGTTCGCCTCGATCAGCCGCAGGAACGGCTCCTCCGGAATCGCGAAGCGCGCGATGGTCTCCCTGAGGGCCGTCAGATAGGGGTGATGCGGGGTCCCCCCATAGCACCGGCGCAGGTCCTGCTCCCAGAGATCGAGCGCGCGGAGCCGGTCGCCGGCGTACTCGTCGCCCAGGTCATCCACGGTCCGGCAGAAGGCGTAGATGGCGCAGAGGTGCCTGCGGAGCTCCGCGGGGAGGAAGCGGGAGGCGACCGTGAAGTTCTCGTAGTGCGATCGGGCGAGCGCCGCGCAGCGCCGGTAGCTCTCCTCGACCGAGACGGGGGAGGGGGTGCCCGCGAGCATGGTCAGGCGACCATACGCGGCACCCCCGCGAGCTTCAACACGGCCGCCGCGGGGCACGCCCGCGGTCATTCGCGGAGCCGCGTTCGGGTCGTCTCAGCTCGGCGGTGCGGCCGCGGTCGTGTCGGAGGCTCCGTCGACGATCTCGACCACGAAGTCCTCGATCACGGGATTGGCGAGCAGCTGGTCGCACATGGCGTTGACGAGGCGGGCCGCCTCCTCGGCGTCCGGCGCGCTGAGCGTCACTACGAGGCGCTTCCCCACGCGAACGGCCTCGACGCCGTCGAACCCGAGGGCGCTGAGGCCGTCTCGCACCGCGAGCCCGGCCGGGTCGTTGACGAGCGGCTTCAGCATCACCGTGACGTGCGCGACGTAGGGGCTCACCCGGTCAGAACCGCCGGCCGAGCCGGTGGCGGGCCGGTCAGGAGCTCGTAGGCGCGCCGATAGCGATCGGCCGTCGCGCGCACGACGTCGGCGGGAAGGTCGGGCGCGGGCGGCGAACGGTCCCAGCCGCTCGCGAGCAGCCAGTCGCGCACCGGCTGCTTGTCGAACGACTCCTGCTCGGCCCCGGGCCGGTAGCGGTCGGCGGGCCAGAACCGGGAGGAGTCGGGGGTCAGCAGCTCGTCGATCACGACCGGCTCTCCGTCGATGAGGCCGAACTCGAACTTGGTGTCGGCGAGGAGGATACCGCGCTCCGCGGCGCGCTCCGCGGCGTAGCGGTAGAGCGCCAGGGAGCGCAGCCGCAGCACCTCGGCTCGCTGCGCCCCCACCTCCCGCTTCACCTGTTCCAGCGTGATGGTCTCGTCGTGACCCTCCCGGGCCTTCGTCGAAGGCGTGAAGACCGGCTCGAAGAGACGGTCGGCGTGGCGGAGTCCGGGGGGAAGCTCGATGCCGGAGACGGCGCCCGATCGCTGATAGTCGCTCCAGCCGGAGCCCGCGAGGTAGCCGCGCACGACGCACTCCACGGTCAACGCCTCAGCGCGCCGCATCACGACCGAGCGGCCGAAGAGCGCCGCATCGGCATCGACGCCGAGCTCCCTCGCGTTCGACTCGTCGAGCACGGCGACGAAGGCGTTGGGCACGACCGCACGGGTGAGCTCGAACCAGTGCGCCGAGAGGCGGGTCAGCACCTCCCCCTTGCCAGGGATTCCCTGCGGCAACACCACGTCGAAGGCCGAGATGCGATCGGTGGCGACCAGCAGCAACCGGTCGCCGGGGAGCTCGTAGATCTCGCGGACCTTGCCGCTCCCGAGCAGGGGCGCACTTACCCCGCCCGGCGGGACCTCCCGCATGGCCGCCGGCCCGGCGGTGGGGTTGTCGGGGAGCGTCACGGCTCCCCGCGCTGCCCGCTCGCGCTGCCGCTCCCGGGGATCGCCGGCACCGGGAGCAGGCCCAGGCGGCGGAACGACTCGTCCTCGTGCACGAGGTAGGAGCCGGGGTCGAAGATGTCGTCGAGGCGGCTCTCGTCGAGGCGCCCGCTCACCTCGGGATCGGCGGCAAGGAGCGTCCTGAGCGTCGGCTGCAGGCCCGACGCGGACGCGGGCGCATCCCAGACAGCCATCGAGTGTCGCTGCACGATCGCGTAGGCCTGCTCGCGCGCGAGTCCGCTCTCGATCAGTGCCAGCAGGACGCGCTGGGAATAGACGAGTCCGCGCGTCGATTCGAGGTTGGCGCGCATCCGCTCCGGGTAGACGCGCAGCCCCTCCATGACGCCGGTGAAGAGCCTGAGCGCGTAGCAGAGCAGCCCCGTCGCGTCGGGAAGCACGATGCGCTCGGCGCTCGAGTGCGAGATGTCGCGCTCGTGCCAGAGCGCGACGTTCTCCAGGCCGATCTGGGCGTAGCCGCGCAGCAGGCGTGCGAGCCCGCAGACGCGCTCGCAGAGCTCCGGGTTGCGCTTGTGCGGCATCGAGGAGGAGCCCGTCTGCCCGTCGTCGAACGGCTCCTCCGCCTCGCGCAGCTCGGTGCGCTGCAGCCCGCGGATCTCGGTCGCGAAGCGCTCCAGGGAGGCTCCAATCCCCGCGAGTACGGAGATCAGGTGGGCGTGGCGATCGCGCTGCAGCACCTGCGTCGTCACGGGCGCCACGGCGAGCCCGAGACGCCGGCAGGCCGCCTCCTCGACGGCGGGCGGGACGGTGGCATGCGTCCCGACGGGGCCGGACATCTGGCCGACGGAGACTGTCTCTCGCGCGGCCTCGAGCCGCGCCTGCTGTCGGCGAATCTCGTCGAACCAGACCGCGAGCTTCAGGCCGAAGGTCGTCGGCTCCGCGTGCACGCCGTGTGTGCGGCCGACACAGATCGTGCCGCGGTGCTCGATCGCACGCCGCGCCACGACGTCGCAGAGCCGCGCGAGATCGGCCCGGAGAAGATCGAGCGCCTCCCGGAGCTGCAGGCTGGTCGCCGTGTCCCAGACGTCCTGCGACGTGAGGCCGTAGTGCACCCAGCGGGACTCGGGTCCCAGCGAGTCGGCGACCGAGCGGAGGAAGGCGGTCACGTCGTGGTGCGTCTCGTCGATGTAGCCCAGCACGTCGGGGACGTGGACGCGGGCGTCGCGGGCGATGGTGCGCGCATCCTCGGGCGGGATGACGCCGGCCTCGGCCCACGCCTCGACGACCGCGATCTCAACCTCGAGCCAGCGTTGGAACTTCTGCTCGTCGCTCCAGACGGCAGTCATCTCGGGCACGGAGTAGCGCGGGATCATGGCATGCTCTCCCTGCCGCCGGGGGACGCACCCAACAGCAGCCGCGCGAACTCCCGGGCGACCGCGTCGCGCTCGTGGGGATCCCCGAAGAGCGCGCCCCAGCTCGCGGGGCCCTTCGATGGTACGCCACCGGGTGGACGGGGGCATGCCTCGACGTCGACGGCGCGCGCGAAGCGGCGGCATGCCGCCTCGATTTCGCCGCGACGCGCCTCGAGCGCGCGCGGCGTGACGTCCCCGGCCCGGAGGTTGCGGATCACGAACTCGCGGTTCCCCTCGAGCGCGACGAGCGTCTCCTCGGCGAGCGGTGCCCGGCGGGGCTCAGGCCCCCACGCCGCGATGAAGTGCAGGCAGGGCGCCCGCCCGGCTGGCTCGGGGAAGGCCGGCAGGGTCCCCAGGGCGATGGTGCGGCGGCACTCGCGCATCGGGCAGCGGACGGCGGGCGGTCGGCATCCGGCGTCGCTCACGCCGGGGCGCCCGAGCCCGCCGCGGCGGACTCCGCCTCGAGCGCGATGTCACGCCGGTAGTGGGCTCCGTCGAAGGAGATGCGCCCGACGTTGTCGTAGGCGAGTGCCCGCGCCTCCCCGAGCGTGTCGCCGGAGGCGACGACGCACAGCACGCGTCCGCCCGCCGTCACCACGCGGCCGCCGTCGGTGCGCTGGGCGCCGGCGAAGAAGACGTGCACCCCGGCATCGACTGCATCGGTGCCGGTGATCTCGGCGCCGCGCGGATAGTCGCCGGGGTATCCGGGCGAGGCCATCATCACGCCGACGGTGGCCCGATCGTCCCACTCCGGTGTGAGCTCCGCGAGCCGGTTGGCGGTGACCGCCTCGCAGACGGCGAGCAGGTCGGTCCGCAGCCGGGGGAGCAGCACCTCCGCCTCGGGGTCGCCGAAGCGGCCGTTGAACTCGACGACGCGCGGTCCGTCATCGGTCATCATCATCCCCGGGTAGAGCACGCCGCGGAAGGGTCGCCCCTCCTCAGCGAGGCGCGCGATGGCCCGCTCGGTCACCTCCCGCTGGATGCGCTCGCTGTCGCCGTCGCCGAGCCAGCCCGGGGGCGAGTAGCAGCCCATCCCCCCCGGGTTGGGC
>VYDC01000009.1:9178-11184 GCA_009843585.1 Chloroflexota bacterium
GTTTGTGATCGCAGGAGAAGGGCATGTGCGCGACGCTCGCGCCGTCGGTGAAGGCGTGCGCCGAGGTCTCGCGGCCCCTGAGCCGCTCCTCGATCAGGATGCGCTCGCCCGCCGCGCCGTAGGCGCCCGAGAGGGCCGAGTCCACCGCCGCCTCCGCCTCCGCGAGCGTGTCGCAGATGGTGACGCCCTTGCCGGAGGCGAGGCCGTCCGCCTTGACGACGACGCCCGGTCCCGACTCGCCGCCGGAGGCGAGTTCCCGCAGGTAGGAGAGCGCGGCGGCGGCGTCGTCGAAGGGGCGCGCACGGGCGGTGGCGATGCCGGCGCGGGCCATCAGACCCTTGGCGAAGGCCTTGGAGGACTCGATCTCCGCGGCGGCCGCGCTGGGACCGAAGACGGGCACCCCCTCCACCAACAGCCGGTCGGCCACGCCCGCGCCGAGCGGGTCCTCGGGTCCGATGATGACCAGGTCGGGTCGCAGCCGCCGCGCGAGCCCCGCCACGGCGCCGGGGTCCGAGATGGGGATGCCCGCGACGTTCTCGCCGAAGGCGGCGGTGCCGGCGTTGCCGGGCGTCGTCCACAGCTTCGAGAGGCGCGGCGAGCGAGCCAGCGCCCAGGCTATCGCGTGCTCCCTGCCTCCGGATCCGAGGAGGAGCACCCTCACGCCGCTACTCCCACTCGATGGTGCCGGGCGGTTTCGAGGTGATGTCGTACACGACGCGGTTTACCTCCGGCACCTCGTTGACGATGCGCGAGGAGATGCGGGCGAGCAGGTCGTAGGGGAGGCGAGCCCAGTCGGCCGTCATCGCGTCCTCCGCCGTCACGCAGCGCAGGGCGACGCAGTGGCCGTAGGTGCGGAAGTCGCCCTGCACCCCGACGGTGCGCGTGTCGGTCAGGACGGCGAACGCCTGCCACAGGTCGTAGTAGACGGCGGCGCGCTTCACCTCGTCCATGACGATCCAGTCGCAGCGGCGCAGGACGTTGAGCCTCTGCGCCGTCACCTCGCCGATCACGCGGATGGCCAGGCCGGGGCCGGGGAAGGGCTGGCGGTAGACGATCTCGTCGGCGAGGCCGAGCTCCTTGCCGGCGCGCCGCACCTCGTCCTTGAAGAGGTTGCGCAGCGGCTCGACGAGCGAGAGCCGCATGTCGGGGGGGAGCCCCCCGACGTTGTGGTGGGTCTTGATCTTCGCGGCGGCGGAGCCGGTCGAGGCCGACTCGATCACATCGGGGTAGGTCGTCCCCTGGACGATGAAGTCGACCTCCCCGAGGCGTGCCGCCTCCTCCTCGAAGACGTGGATGAAGGTCTCCCCGATGGTGCGGCGCTTGCGCTCCGGGTCGGTGATGCCGGCGAGATCGCTGATGAAGCGCTCCCTGGCCTCGAGGTGGATCAGGTTGATCGCCATGTGCTCGCGGAAGGTCGAGACGACCCGCTCCGCCTCCTCCGCGCGCAGCAGGCCGTTGTCCACGAAGATGCAGGTGAGCTGGTCGCCGACCGCGCGGTGCACGAGCGTCGCCGCGACCGCCGAGTCCACCCCGCCGGAGAGCGCGCAGATGACTCTCCCCGCGCCGACCTGCTCGGCGATCGTCCCTACCGACTCCTCCACGAAGGAGGCGGGCGTCCAGTCGCCCGAGCAGCCCGCCACCTTGGTCAGGAAGTTGTGCAGCAGCTGGTCGCCCTCGGGCGTGTGCACCACCTCCGGGTGGAACTGCAGGCCGAGGTGGCCCGTCTCGTTCGCCATGGCGGCGACGGGGCTGTTTTCCGAGTGCGCGATCGAGCGGAATCCTGGAGGGAGATCGACGATGCGGTCGCCGTGCGACATCCAGACCGGGAGCGTCGCCGGCAGGCCGTCGAGGAGCGGGCTCGACGGGTCCGAGATCGTGATCACGGCGTGACCGTACTCCCGCGACGAGGAGGGGGCGACGCGGCCACCGAGCGAGTGGGTCAGGAGTTGCATCCCGTAGCAGATGCCGAGCACCGGCAGCCCCGAGGCGAGCACGTAGGGGGGAAG
>VYDC01000220.1 GCA_009843585.1 Chloroflexota bacterium
GGCGTGGGCTCCGGTGTGGGCTCGGGCGTCGGCTCGGGCGTGGGCCCCGGTGTGGGCTCCGGTGTGGGCTCGGGCGTCGGCTCCGGCGTCGGCTCGGGCGTCGGCTCGGGCTCGGAGACGCGCATCAGCACGCGCTGGCCCACGAAGACGCCCCCCTCCGAGACCACGAGCGTCACGCCGTAGACGCCCGGCGCCTGAGGCGCCCGCCAGGTGACCGCTCCCGAGCCGTCGTCGCCCTCGATGCGGCCGCCGGCGACGGTCCAGTCCGGCTCCAGGTACGGACCGTACGGGAGGAGCAGCGGCGCCCTCCCCTCCTCCTGGTAGGCCTCGACGACGTCCCAGATGTCCGGGAGCGCGTCGTCTGACGAGGCGGGTTCGATCACCGCGCCGCCGAGCCCGAGGCGCGAGGCGAGCTCGAGCCGGAATGCGAGCGAATAGCGATTCTCGATCCAGACCGTGCGCTCCCCGCCCCGGCCGGCGAACCTGGCGGCGACCGCACGAGCCTGCTCGTCCCAGGTCAGCCCCGTCCCGCCTCGCGAGCGATCGAGGATCGCGGCCCGCAGGGTGACGCCGCTCCCCGGGGCGATCGCGGCGTCCACCTGGGTCTCGATGGCGCTCGCGAGCAAGAGCGCCTCGAGCAGCGACAGCGCCTCGAGACCCCCCGCCGTCCGCAGCTGCGCGCGCCGGTCGACCACGAGAAGGAGGTTCTCGAGCGGGACGCCGGCCCGCCTCGCGGACTCGAGCGCTCCCTCCACCCGGTCGTAGTAGAGATCCCTGTCGGCAGGCCCGTGCACCCACAGCCGCGAGGCGGCTGTCGAGAGGGCACGCCAGTCGTAGGCGCCGGCATCGGAGTCGAGCTCGACCGGCACGCTGACCGCCAGATCGCGCCCATCGTCCTGAAGCAGGGACCCGAGACGCTGGACGAGGCCCGTGAAGGCGTCGCGGCGCGCCGGGTCCAGCGCGCGGTAGTCGAGGTGGACGCCGGCCGCCTCGACCTCGGCGGCGGTCGCTGCGATCTCCTGTGCGTGCGCCTCGACGAGGTTCGCGTCGGCAAGCACGCGATCGACGGCGGCCGAGAGCGGGCCGGCGGGAGCGGCGACACCGACGTAGACGGCGTCGTCCCGGCGCTCGGCGGACGCCCGGGCGGCCGAGAGCGCGCCCGCGTCGAAGTCGAGATCGCCGAGCTTCCCGCCGTCGCCGGGCGTCACGGGGAACGCCGAGCGCACGCTGACGACGGCGCCGGCCGGGGCCCGGGCGTCGGGCGCGCCGTCGGGCCCGACGACGAGCGCCAGCTCGCGCGCCAGCGACTCGCGCCTGAGGACGGCGATGGTCTCGGGGACGAAGGGCACCTCGCCCTGGGCGGAGGAGCCGTCGCCGAGGGGAATGGCGGAGCCGAGACGCTCCCAGCGGCCGTCCCGCCAGGTGTAGAGCGAGAGATTGCGGGCGTCGGCGGTGGGTTCGCTCAGCTGGACGGTGAGCCGCGCCGCACCCGAGAAGGCGTCGGGGTCGGCGACCTCGATGTCGTAGAGCGCCGACAGGGCGACGAGGCCCTCCGGCAGCTGCGGCAGACTCTCGCGCGGGCGGATCGCGAAGGCCTCGCTCTCCCCGCCCCCGGTCCGGTCGAGGATGGAGACCGGGGGCAGCAGCAGGATGGCGATGACCGCGGCGAGCACGACCACGATCGCGGCGATCCGCAGCATCTGACCGCCGCCGCGATCGTCGCCGTCGGGGCCGTTCTCGTACCCGTCGGGGGGATCGCCGTCGTCCTCGTCGCCGAAGACGACCGGCGCGAAACGCGGCGGCTCGGAGAAGTAGTCGCGCTCGCGATCATCCATCGGAGGTCTCCTCGGGCGGGGAGTCGGGGGCCGCTGTCAGCCGCCGGGCGTTTCCGAGCACGCTCATGCCAGCGGCACCGTCACCACGATCTCACGCTCGTCGCGAACGATCAGCAACTCGGCGGTCCCGGCGACCGGGAGCGCCTTCAGCAGGTTGACGAGCGGCGCGCCGGATCCGACCGCGCGCCCGTTCACGCCGACCACGATGTCGCCGGGCAGGAGCCCGACGCCCTCCGCCGGGCTCCCCGGCTCGACGGCCGTGAGCAGGGCGCCCGCCTCCACGGGGAGCGCCAGCTCGGCCGCGAGGCTCTCCGTCACCTCCAGGTGGTGGCGGCCGGGCTGCTCGATGCCGGGCCGCGGACGCGGGTACGCGCCCGTCTCGATGATCGACTCCAGCTGCGGGCCGAGGGAGTCGAGCGACTGGGCGAACGCGACGCCCTCCATCGTCCGCCCCGCCGGGTCGAACCTCACCACCGTCGTGAGCAGGCCCACGACGGAGCCGGTCGCGGTCACCAGGGCGCCGCCGGAATCGCCGTGGTTGACGGGGGCGTCGGTCTGCACGAGATCCTCGAGCACGACGCCGACGCGCGGCCAGCGGATGCCGGTGGCCGAGATCACGCCCGTCGTGACCTTGTTCGTGGCTCCGATGAGGCCGCCCGCGACCGCCGCGACCGGATCGCCCGGGCGCGTGTTCCGCGCCGAGCCCAGGGAGGCGCGCCGGAGACCGCCGGCGGGGATCTTCAGCACCGCCATGTCGGTGTACGGGGAATCGGACCCGACCAGCACCGCGTCCCTGCGCTCGCCCGTGGCGAGCACGACCCAGAGCTGTTCGGCGCCCTCCACGGTGTGGAACGTGGTCAGGACGTGGCCGGCCTCGGTCACGACCACGCCCGAGCCGATGTGATTCCGCCCGAGCGTGCGGCCCTCCCCGTCCAGGCGCTCCGGAAGCCGGGCAACGACCGTGACGACGGTGGGGATGACGTGGGCGATGGCCGCCGAGAGCGGGCTGAGCAGCGAGGCAGGCTCGGGCGTGGGCGGCGCGGGGATGGGCGTGGCGACGGGCGTGGCGACGGCGGGCCGGGGCTCCGCCTCGTCGCCATCGCCGAGCAGGAGCAGCACGCCCACGCCGCCGGCGGCTCCACCGGCGACGCCGACCACGAGCGCGAGGAGGAGAACCAGCGGCCACCGCGGGGCGGCACCCGGAGGCCGCCCGGCGCCTGGCGCGGAGTGGGAGGAGTCATCCATCGGATCAGCCGTGCGGGAGCTCACCGTGCTCCCCGCCTCCATCCGGTCCGAGCCCCGCCCGGCCTCAGTCTATCACCCGCTCGCGGGCCGCTCCTCGCGCCGTTCGCGGCGCCTGCGGGGCGGCGCGGGCGGCACTTTACGAGGCGCGCGCGCGGACGGTACGATCGGCGCCGGAACGGGCATGACATACGCGGACTGGCCACCAGGCGAGTCCCTTTCTTTGTGATACGGCCACCCTGGTTCCGGGGGTTCCGGCGGTGCGCGCCGGCAGATCGAGGTTCGCATGACACACGCAGCGGTCCTGCTCACGGCCGACGGCCTGGCGAAGCTCAAGGCCGAGCTCCAGGAACTGCGCACCAGCGGCAGGGCCGAGGTGGCGCGGGCGATCCACGAGGCGCAGGAACTCGGGATGTCGCAGGTCGACGGGCAGTACGAGGACGCGAAGAACCAGCAGGCCTTCGTCGAGGGGCGCATCCTCGAGATCGAGAAGCTGCTCGAGCGCGCCACCGTCATCGACGAGCGCGCGGCGCACCGCTCGTCGGTGGTCCGGGTCGGCTCGAGCGTCACGGTGCGGACGGGCCGGGGGAAGACGCAGACCTTCCAGATCGTCGGCTCGGCCGAGGCGAACCCCGCCGAGGGCCGCATCAGCCACGAGTCCCCCGTCGGCCAGGCGCTCCTCGGCAAGGCGAGCGGCGACACCGTGACGGTCGTGACGCCCGGCGGCACGAACAAGATGAAGGTCACCGCCGTCTCCTGACGCGCGATGCGCGCCGGGGCCGCCCGCCGCGCATCCGGGGGCGGCTTCCGCACCCGGGAGCCCACGCGCGCACGGACGCGGGCGGCGCCGCGGGTCGCCGCCCGGCAGCGGACTGCCCGGCGGTCGAGCCTCCCCGCTCGCGCGCGTACGATGAACCGGACGGCGCCCGGAGCCCGGCCCGCCACGACGGGAGCGGCCATGCCCACCGAGGGCGAACTCATCGCCAACCGGCTGGCGAAGCGCGAGCAGCTGCTGGAGCGTGGAGGCGGCTACCCCGCGCGCACGATCGGCCAGGACACCTGCCAGGAGGCGCTCAGCCGCTTCGAGTCGAGCGAGGCGGAGCCCGCTGCGCCCGGGGCCGGCGCCGAGCCGCGCGCCGCGGTGAGCGGCCGCGTGACCGGCCAGCGCGTGCTCGGCCGGGCCGCTTTCCTCGACCTCAGGGACGGCTCCGGGACGCTCCAGCTCTTCCTCGGACGCGACGCGCTGCCGGGGGAGCAGTACGCGCTCCTGGAACTCCTCGACGTCGGCGACTTCGTGGAGGCGGAGGGAGCGCTCTTCCGGACGCGGAGCGGCGAGGTGACCCTCCGCGTCGAGAGCTGGGGCATCCTGGTCAAGGCGCTGCGCCCCCTGCCGGAGAAGTGGGCGGGGCTCACCGATCCGGAGACGCGCTACCGGGAGCGCCACCTCGACCTCGTCGCGAACGAGCGCTCCCGCGAGGTCGCGCGCCTCGCCGCCGCCACCGTCTCGTCCGTGCGGCGCTTCTTCGAGGAGCGCGACTTCCTGGAGGTCGCGACGCCGGTGCTGCAGGAGCAGGCCGGCGGCGCCGCCGCGCGGCCCTTCCGCACCTACCACAACGCGCTCGACCGCGAGCTCTCGCTGCGGATCTCGACGGAGCTGCACCTCAAGCGGCTGCTCGTCGGCGGCTTCGACCGGGTCTTCGAGATCGGGCGCGTCTTCCGCAACGAGGGCCTCTCGCACCGCCACAACCCGGAGTTCCTGCTCCTTGAGTCCTACGAGGCATACCGGGACTACGAACACGTGGCGGGGATGGTCGAGGCGCTCGTGCGCCGCGTCGCGCTCGACGTGCGCGGGACGCTCACGATCCCGCACGGCGACGTCGTCGTCGACCTCGAGTCGGCGTGGGCGCGCACGACGTACCGGGAGGCGCTCTCCGAGCACGCGGGCATCCAGCTCACGCCTTCGTGGGCGCTCGAGGGCGCGGATGGGCGTCAGGACGCGGCAGTCGCCGGCGACGGCGCCTCGCGGGAGCGCGACGCCCTCGCGGCCGTCGCCTCGGAGCGGGGCGTCCCGATCGCCCCGGGCGCGTCGCGGGCGAGCATCCTCGACGCCCTGATGCAGCGGCTCGTCGAGCCCCGGCTCGTGCAGCCGACCTTCGTCTTCGACTACCCGACCGAGCTCTCCCCCCTCGCCAAGGCGCGCGAGGGCGATCCCGCGACCGTCGAGCGCTTCGAGCTCTTCATCCTCGGCTACGAGTTCGCGAACGCCTATTCCGAGCTCAACGACCCCGTCGAGCAGCGCGCGCGCATGGAGGAGCAGGCGCGCAAGCGCTCCTCCGGCGACGAGGAGGTCGAGGTGGCCGACGAGGCCTTCCTGCACGCCGTGGAGGCGGGGATGCCCCCGGCCGGCGGCCTCGGGATGGGGCTCGAGCGCCTGATGATGCTCATGACCGGCGAGCACTCGATCCGCGAGGTCGTGCTCTTCCCGGCGCTGCGCGAGCGCGAGCGGCCGGGGGCCGCGGAGCCGGCAGCGGGCGCCGACGGCGGGTCGTGACCGCCATCCGCGAGGACGTGCACATCCACGCCGAGGCGGGCGCCGTCTACGCCCTGCTCGCGGCACCCGGATCGCTCGACGAGACGCTGCCGGAGCTCCTCCACGGCCGGGACACCGGAGGAGGGCTCCCGACGCCGTTTCGCATTCTCCGCGCCGAGGAGCCCCGCCTCCTCACGATCGCGCCCGAGGGCGAGGGCGGCCGCAGAGCGCCGCCCGACATCGAGTCGCTGCACTGGGACCTGCAGCCGGAGGGACGCGGCGAGGTGCACGTCACGCTCGCGGTGGGCTACCGGCCCGCGGGCGGCCTCACCGGCCCGCTCCTGGACCTGCTGCTCCACCGTCCGCGGCGCCGCCAGGCCCTCCGCGACGCGCTGTGGCGCCTGAAGCGGCGGATGGAGGGCGCCCGGGCCCCATGAGCGGGCGGGAGGTCGCGGCCGTCGTCTTCGATCTCGACGGAGTGCTCGTCGACAGCGAGCTGCTCCGCCTCGAGCTGACGCGCCGCATCATCGCGCCCGCCGAGCTCCGCGAGGAGGACTACCGCCGCTTCATCGGGACGCGCGGCTTCGCCGAGTGGCTCGCGGGTCGCTGCGGGATCGCGCCACAGGAGCTCAGGCGGCGCTTCGACCGGGCGCTCGACGCGCACCTGGCGGATGAGGGCCTCGACCCCGTCGACGGGGCGCGCGAGCTCATCGCCTCGCTGGAGGCGCGCGGCCGGAAGCTCGCCGTCGCCTCGCAGAGCGACGCCGACACGATCGCGCGGCTGCTGCGGGCCACCGGGCTGGCACGCCACTTCCCCGTCGCCTGCTCCGCCCAGCACGTCCGGCGCGCGAAGCCGGCGCCCGACGTCTACCTGCGCGCGGCCGCGATGCTCGACGTCGAGCCCGCGGCCTGCATCGCGGTCGAGGACTCGCCGAACGGCGTGCAGGCGGCGCTCGAGGCGGGGATGACGGTGGTGCAGGCGCGCCAGACCCGGTACCCGTTCCCGCCGCAGCCGGGCGCGGCCTCGGTCGTCGACTCCCTGCGGGACTTCGATCTCGGCTGGCTCGACCGGGCTCCCGCGCCGCGATAGGCTCGCGCGCATGGAGCGGACCGACGCACCCGAGCCGCTCGTGCGCCACTTCACCGCCACGGGCTTCCTCGCCCACGACGGCTACACCGCGCTCCACTGGCACCGCCTGGGAAAGTGGCTCCCGCCGGGAGGCCACCTCGACCCGAACGAGGATCCCCTGCAGGCGGCGCTGCGCGAGATCCGGGAGGAGACGGGCGTCGCGGCGCGCGTGATCGAGACGGCCACGCCGTACGTCCGCGGCGACCGGGCGCGGGTCCAGCCGCCGGTCTCTATAGGCATCTACCGGGTTCCGGCCGACTCGCACGCCCCCGCGGCGCACGAGCACATCGACTTCATCTACTTCGTCAGGCCCGCCGAGCCGGGTCCGCGGCCACCGCTCCCCGCAGGCGATCCGCCGTGGCTCTGGGTGAGCGAGGCCGAGCTCCGCGCGCAGGCGCCTCTCGCCTCCGGGGACCGGGAGGCCCCGCTCCCGGACGACGTGCGCGCGCTCGGCCTCGCCGCCATCGAGTGGGAGCGGCACGACCGCGCCCGGTCCGGGACGTCGGCCCCGGAGGCGGCGGCCATGGGGGCGGCGTAGTGCTGCCGCTCCAGACGATCCGCGAGGAGACGGAGCGGCTGCGCGCCGACTATCGCGCGCGCGGCGCCGATGCGCCGCTGGACGCGGTGCTCGCGCTCGACTCGGAGCGCCGCGCGCTCCTCGCCGAGGTCGAGGCGGCGCGCGCCGAGCGCAACCGCGCCGGCAAGGCGATCGGGACCGCGCGGGATGCGGACGAGCGCGCGCGGCTCATCGAGGAGCAGCGCGCCGGCGCCGCCGCCCTCGACGAGCGGGAGGCGCGCCTGCGCGACGTCGAGGCGGAGCTCGGGCGGCTCTCGCTGGAGCTGCCGAACGCCCTCGATCCGCGCGTGCAGCCGGGGGGAGACGACGAGGCGCTCGTCGTCCGCGCCTCCGGGGACTCAGGCGCCGCCGAGTCGACGCTCGATCCGCCCGTGAGCCGCCTCGACTCGGACGACCCTCCCCCGGGCGAGCATCAGCCGCCGCCGCACTGGGAGATCGGGGAGTCGCTCGGCATCGTCGACTTCGAGCGCGGCGTGAAGCTCTCGGGTCCGCACTTCTACGTGCTGAGGGACGACGGCGCGCGGCTGCAGCGCGCGCTCATCGCCTGGATGCTCGACCTGCACCGGGGGCGCGGCTACCGCGAGGTCTACACGCCCTTCGTCGTGCGCGAGGAGATGCTCTACGGCACGGGCCAGCTGCCGAAGTTCGCGGAGACGATGTACCACGACGCCGAGGATGATCTCTGGATGGTGCCGACCGCCGAGGTGCCGGTCACCAACCTCTACCGCGACGAGATCCTGCCCGCCGACGCCCTGCCCATCCACCACTGCGCGTACACGCCCTGCTTCCGGCGCGAGCGCATGAGCGCCGGGCGCGAGGTGCGCGGGCTGAAGCGGGGACACCAGTTCGACAAGGTGGAGATGGTCCGCTTCGTGGAGCCGGAGCGCTCCTGGGAGGCGCTGGAGGAGCTGCTCGACGACGCGCTCACCGTCGTCCGCGCGCTGGGGCTGCGCTACCGGGTGCTGCGGCTCGCCGCCGCCGACACGACCTTCGCCGGCGCGATGACCTACGACGTCGAGGTCTGGGCGCCCGGCTCGCGCGAGTGGCTCGAGGTCTCCTCGGTCACGAACTTCCTCGACTTCCAGGCGCGCCGCGCCGGCATCCGCTACCGCGGCACCGACGGTCGGGTCCGGCACCTCCACACGCTGAACGGATCGGGCCTCGGCCTGCCGCGCACGCTCGCGGCGCTCCTGGAGCAGGGATGGCAGCCCGACGCGAGCGTCCGCCTCCCGGAGGCGCTCCATCCGTACCTCGGGGGCCTCGCCTCGCTCACACCCGCCTGAGCCGCGCCGGTTGACGGCATGCGTACGTTTGTTCTAGAGTGCTCTCGCTGTTCGGAACGCCGGCAGAAGCCGATCCGCCGGCCGGACTGCACGGGGGTCACCATGCTGTTCATGCTCGCAGTGGGGGCGCTGCTCGGAGCGGCCGCCGTGGTGCTGTGCCAGCAGTACGCACGAGACGCGTTCCGCCCGTCCGAGGAGCGCCGGCACGACCGGCTGCGCCGCCGGGCCGCCCTGGGGGCGATGCGTCCCTTCGGCGACGCCGACTGGCGGCCGACGCGGCCGCCCCGGCAGGTACCGGGCGCCGGGCGCCGCGCCGCCTGAGGGGAGCACCGCTCCCCCGGGCGCGTCAGGTCTCGGCGGGAGGGCGGGCGACGTTGGCCTGGCCTGCCCCGGCCGCCCATGCCAGCGCCGCAAGCATCCGCGCCGGATCCAGCATCTCCCAGATGACCCCGTTGTCCATGAAGTAGCCGTTGGCGAAGACGAGGGCGCCCAGCGCCGCCGACACCGCCGCGCCCACGCGCCCCGCAGCAGACCCGCTGCGCCACAGGGCCACGGCCGCCACGCTCGACGAGCCGATGAACAGCGGGTTGACGGTGCGCCACACGTCACCCCAGTACCCGCCGAACAGGTCGCCGTACGCGTTGGCGAGCACCACCAGGGCGAGCGTGCCCAGCGCCAGGCTGCGCACCCAGGGGACGCGTCGAGTGCTCAGCCACACCCACCAGACGCCGCCCGCCCCCATCAGCAGCGGGGCGATCTGCCACAGCTTTCAGGGCCAGTGCGGTACGGAGAGCCCGTCCGGGTCGACGATGTCGGTGCGCTCGGTCCAGGCGAAGATGGCCAGGCTCACGAAGGCGGTGGCGGCGACGGCGGGGATGGGGGCCAGGTCCCGCGGGGCGATCGGCTTGAACATCGGCCACCCCTGCTGCGGCGCGGGCCGCCGGGCGGCGCCGCTCACCCTCGCGGCCTGAGCGTACCGCACGCACCGCGGCCCGGGAGAGCGCGACCGGCGCGTGCACGCCCCGCAAGGGCACTCCTCTCGCCGGTGCCCCGACACGCCGCGGCCGGAGCGAGGGGGGCGGTACACTGCCCTCGTGACGCAGCCCGCCGCCGGTCCCCCGCTGCTCGTGAAGATGCAGCTGGACGCGCTCGACGAACTGGCGCGCGTCGCCGACGCGATGCCCGAGGGCGCGCGCGACGCGGACGTGCCCGGACTCAACAGCGCCGGCTGGACGCTCGCGCACCTCGCCACGCAGCAGGACCAGTACTGGAACGTCGCGGGGCAGTCGCTCGAGCCCGACCCCTGGCTCGCCGAGCAGCGCGCGACCTACGGCTCGGAGCCGGCGCCGATCGCGTTCAGCGACGCGCGCGCCGCGCTCGCGCGCGTCGACGGGCGCTGCCGAGGCTACCTGGAGGCGGTGCGCCGCCCCGACTTCGACGAGGTGCAGCGCCGCCCGCCCGCGTCCGGTGCGGATCAGACGCTCGGCGACCTGCTGGCTCGTAGCGTCGCCCACATCTTCGCCCACGCCGGGGAGCTCGCGACCCTCGCCTCGATGTGGGGCGCGCCCGACATGGGCCTGCCGGGCGCGATGCCGCGCTCCAACCCGCCGCGCGCGCGGGCGTAGCGCACCCCGGGCCGGCGGAGGCTGAGTCTCGCCCTAGAATTCCTGGACGACCACGCCGCCAGGCCGGCGGCGCCACGTCCGGAAGCGGACGTTCTTGATGCCGGCGGCGCGGGCGTAGTCCTGCGCCCGCGCGAGGTGGCCGGACGGGACGTAGACCAGAAGGGGCGCGTCCGCGGTCTGGAGCGGCGCCCAGACGCGCTCCGCCTGCTCGCGCGTGACGGTCTCCTTCGACTCGACCTGCACCACCATGGCGGGGTGGTTGCCCGGGTACTCCACCACCAGGATGTCCGGGTAGAGCGCCCCGACCGCGCTGCCGGCGACGGTCAGGCCGAGCTCCGGCGTCGGCAGGTTGACGTGCGTCCGGTAGTGGGGAGCCTCCTCGCTGGGGTAGGGGAAGCGGACGGACGCCACGTCCTGGACGATGCCCACGAGCTCGTGCTGCCGCGACTCTTCGGCGCGGCGCCACACCACCGGCGCATCCCGCCACGTGGAGAGGCGGCGCTCGTGGCTCGCGCTGAAGCGGGCGAGCTGCAGCACCTCCCCGAGCAGGAACCCGGGGAGGAAGATGAGCGCCAGCGGAGCGGCGATGAGCACCGTCGCGCCGATGGAGATCCCGCCGACCGTGAGCCACGTCGGCCCGGGGAAGACCCAGGCCGTGTAGAAGGC
>VYDC01000163.1 GCA_009843585.1 Chloroflexota bacterium
CCCTCCCGCCGCGCCCCCGGCCGCGACGGCGGCCGCGACACCGGCCGCGACGGCGGCCGTGACGGCGGCGGCGACGGCGGCGGCGACGGCAGCCGCGACGGCGGCCGCGCCGACTGCCTCGCCGACGCCCCGGTCGGCGGGTACGGGAGCCGGGACCGGGGACGGGCTCGAGGGCACTTGGGCGCTCGCCCAGGGCAGCGACTCCTTCGTGGGCTACCGCGTCCGGGAGGAGCTCGTCGGCATCGGCGCCAAGACGGCGGTCGGTCGCAGCGGCGCCGTGACGGGCACGCTCGAGTTCGACGGTTCGGCGATCACCGTGGTCAGCGTCGAGGCGGACCTGACCCAGCTTCAGAGCGACGACTCCCGGCGCGACCGGGCGCTCAGGGGTCGCGGCATCGAGACGTCCACCTTCCCGACGGCGACCTTCGAGCTGACCGATCCGATCGCCATCGAGGTGGCGCCCGAGGAGGGCGTTCCGATCGCCGCGAGCGCCGTCGGCGAGCTGACGCTCCACGGCGTGACCCGCACCGTCGAGATCGCCCTCGAGGGGCAGCTCTCCGGCGGCCTGGTCGTCGTCGTCGGGTCGACCGAGATCGAGTTCTCGGACTACGACATCGTGGCGCCGTCGGCCCCGATCGTGCTCTCCATCGAGGACCGCGGGGTCATGGAGTTCCAGCTCATCTTCGAGCGGGCGTAGGGCCCGGTCCGGCGCGCCGGAGGCGACGCCTTCCTAGGCCGGCGCCCGGGGAGGGATCGACTCCCCGCGCACGTGGCGCCCCCGGGGCGGGCCGACGACCCGTTCCCGGTCGTAGCAGATCTCGCCCCGGAGCACCGTCGTGCTCACCCAACCGCGCAGCGTCCTCCCCTCGAACGGCGAGAAGTCCTGCGCCGAGTGAAGCGCCGCCGGATCGACGGTCCGCTCGGCGGCCGGATCGCAGATGGCGAGGTCGGCGTCGAGCCCGACCGCGATGTCGCCCTTGCGACCGGCGAGCCCGTGCAGCCGCGCCGGCGCGAGCGCGAGCGTCTCCGCGATCCGCTCGAGCGGGAGGCCCCGCGCCAGGTGCCCCTCCGTGATCGCCACCGGGAGGAGCAGCTCGTTCCCGCCGAAGCCGTACCACGCCCGCCACACGTCCCCCGCCTTGAGCGAGCTCGCGATCGCCGCGTGGTCGGAGGCGATGGTCTGGACCGAGCCGTCCGAGACGCCCTCCCAGAGCGCGTCCCGGTCGGCCGGCGCGCGCAGGGGCGGGTTCACCTTCGCCTCCCACCCCCCGAGCTCGGCGGCGGCGAGCGAGAGGTGGTGCACGGTCACCTCGCAGGCGAGATCGAGCTGGGGGTAGCGCGCCCGCGCCTCCCGCACGGCGTCGAGCGCGTCGGCGCTCGACGCGTGCAGCACGGTGAGCGGCGCCCCGGCCTGCGCGGCGAGCTCCGCCGCGTCGAGGATGCCGAGACGCTCGCCGCCGGTGGGCCGGCTCTGCGAGTAGGCCTCGAGCGGGCTCGGCGCCTCGCCCGCGCCCGCGGCGAGGCCGGCGAGCACCTGCTCCGTCCCCTCGCGGATCAGGGCCGGGCTCTCGGCGTGCACGCAGACCCGCGCGGGCGGCTCTGCGGCCGCAGCCGTCCGGTTCGCCTCGGCGACGCGCTCCATCACCCGGCGCAGGTAGCCCAGGTCGTAGGGGACGTCGGAGAAGAGGAACTCCTTCTCCGGGTGGAGCCCGCTCTCGTACTGCTCCGGCGTGACGCCGGTGTAGTGCATGTAGTACTTGAAGCCGGTGATGCGGTGCCGCCGGGCGAGCTCGGGGACCTCCGCCGCGTGCTCCCTGGTGACCGGCGCGATGTGGTAGCCGTAGTCGCAGCGGAACGCCCCCCGGGACTCCTCCAGCAGCGCCGGCAGCAGCTCGAGGTACCCCCCGGGCAGCTCCGGCGTCTCGTCCGCGACGAGGTTGTGGCGGCCGGCCCGGTAGAAGACCAGCGAGGTGGTCACGCCGCCTGCGACCGCGCTCTCCGTCTCGGAGGGCGCGTCCTCGGCGAGGGGGCGGAAGATGCCCAGGTGGACGTGCGAGTCGACGACGCCGGGGAAGACGAGCCTGCCCGTCGCGTCGATGGTGCGCGCGGCCGGGGCGGAGAGCCGCTCGGCGATCGCCGCGATGCGCTCGCCGGAGATGCCGATCTCCACGCGCCGTACGCCGCGGCCCGGGAAGACCACCTCGCCCCCCACTATCGCCAGGTCGTACGCCACGGCGGCCACCTGCCTCTCTCGATGTCCCGGCCCAGTGTAGACACCCGTGCGCGACACCCCGCGGCGTGGCCTGCGGCTGCTAGCATGCCGTCGTCCGAGGGGAGGGTGTCATGACGAGCGGCGAGCGAGTCTGGGATCGCGAGCGCGGGCTGAGCGCGGAGGAGGCGGAGGGCTACCGCGACGCGGTGCACGCGTTCATCTCCGACCGCAGCCAGCACATGGCCTACCTGATGACGCGCCGGCGGGACGGGCGGCCGATCATGAGGCCGGTCGGCACCTTCGTCGAGGGATGGCGCGTCGGGACGATGACGCAGGACGTCCAGCCCAAGACCTCCCACGTGCGTCGCGATCCGGTGGTCGGCTACCTCTGGGTCGGCCGCGAGGCCCGCTCCGACTGGAGCTTCGGCTGGAACCCGCGCGTGGTCTGGATGCAGGGCCGCGCGGAGCTGATCGAGGACCAGGACGAGGTCGCCGCCTTCTACGAGCGCCGCGCCGCCGCCGGCGGGAACCCGCGCGGCCATCCGCCGGAGGACACGCTCTACGTCATCCGCGTGACGCCCGAGTACGTCCGCGCCGAGGGGTGGCACGGATCGAACGCTATCGTCTTCCGCGACTTCGATTAGGCGCCGCGCAGCGGGAGCGAGACGACGACGGGTCCCGGGCCGACCGAGACGCCGCGGGAGATCTCGCTCCGGATCTCGAGCTCGACCAGCCCCTCGGCGCCCTCGCGCCAGCGGCGGCGCACGGCACCGCTCGTCGTGACCGTCTCACCGACGGTGTTGAAGATGCGCATGCGGAGCGGGCCGACCCGCTTGATCACGCCCTGCAGCCCGATGAACTCGCGGACCGCCCGCTCCCACCACCCCTGCACGAAGACGTTGTTCGCGTACATGTCCGGGGCGCCGGTGCGCCTCGCGGCCGCCGCGTTGTGGTGCACGCGGGAGAAGTCGAGGTTGACGGCGGCCTCCATCACGAGCCGAGCGATGGTGAGCGGGAACCCCACCGCGGGCACCGGGTCGCCCTCGGAGACGTCCTCGAAGTAGCGCTGCTCGGACCAGTCGACTGAGGGCGCCTGCGCCCACGCAGGCGTCTCGGGGAAGCCGCCGTCAGCCGCCGGCGCCTCGGGGGGAGCGGCCGGCGCCGCCGTGCGCTCCGCCTCCGGGAAGGGCGTGTAGTGGTAGCCGCCGTTGCGGCTCCGCGCCACCAGCTCACCGTGCTGGTTCCGCACCTCGCTCTCGTAGGTGAGGAAGGCGCCCCGGCCGATGCTCGTCTCCTTCGGCAGCACCGAGACCAGGCGGTGCCCCCGCCGGGAGAGGCGGTCGCCGACGTAGACCGGGCGGAGATGCTCGATGGTGAGGTCGGTCACGAAGGTGAGGGACGTCGGGGGCTCGGGAGGGCCGTCGAAGCGCACCTCCTCCCTGAGCACCTCGGCGTCGGGGTCGAGCACCGGGTAGCGCGTCGGCATCCCCGGGCGCCAGTGCGCCTCGCGCGTCCAGGTCTGGGAGACGCCCGAGACGGGGGCGACGATGCCGTCATAGCCGACCGAGCGCGCGACCTCGTCGTCGTAGTGCAGCGGGCAGTCGAGCTCGAGCACCTCGCAGTAGCGGCGTATCGCGCCCCGCTCGACGTCGTCGACGGCGACGACCACGCGGTCACCGCCGTAGTCGGTGCCGATCGCCGCGACGGTCGCGTCCCATGCCCGCTCCCAGCCCGCCTCCGTCACGCCGACCCCCTCACTCCGCCTGGCGTCCCGCGAAGCATAGGTGACCGGCCGGGCGGCCGGTGGGTGGCGCTGCGTATACTCGCGCGCACGCGGGAGACGCGGGAGAGGGAGGGCGACCGATGAGCGACGAGCGGATGGTTCTCTACGAGCCCGAGGGGCGGATCGCCTACATCACGTTCAACCGAACGGAGATCCTGAACGCGCTCTCCGGCCCGGCCCTCCTTCAGCTCGACGAGGCGCTTGAGCGCGGTCGCGACGACCCCGAGGTGCGGGTGCTGATCCTGCGCGGGAACGGCCGCGCCTTCTCCGCCGGCGCCGACTTCACCGGGCCCGGCAACGCCTCGGCCGAGGTGGTGGAGGAGGACGTGGTCGACGATCAGGCGAAGCTCGAGCGGAGCGTCGACCGCTATCTCCGCATCTGGAACCACCCGAAGCCGATCATCGCGCAGGTCCACGGCTACTGCCTCGGGATCGCGACCCAGATCTGCGTCGTCTGCGATATCACGGTCGTGGCGGAGGACGCGCGCATCGGCTTCCCCTCGATCCCGGTCGGCGGCGGCTACATCTCCCCGATGTGGACGTGGCTGGTCGGCCCGAAGCGCGCGAAGGAGATGTCGTTCACGGTCGGAAGCCAGATCAGCGGCACGACCGCGGCGGAGTGGGGGTGGGCGAACCGCGCCGTGCCGGCCGATCAGCTGGAGGAGACGGTCCGCCAGATGGCGGAGCGGATCGCGAACGTGCCGAGCAAGATCCTCCGCATCAAGAAGCTCGGCGTGAACCGCACGATGGACATACGCGGCTTCAGCACGGCGATCCGCTTCGGGCAGGAGTTCGACGCGATGCTCCACTACTCGGAGCCGGTCAAGGTGATGCAGAAGGCGATGCGGGAGCGCGGCATGCGGGAAGGGATCGACGCCTTCAACAGGGGCGAGTTCTCCTAGCCGCGACGCGCGTCGAGATCGCGTCCCGCGGGGGCGGGCCCGCTACAGTGGCCCGGGCTCGGGCCTGCCGCGTCCATCACGAGAGCAGCTGACTGAGGGCGAGCGTGGTCGAGGCAGCACCCGCTCCACCGCCGCCCGCCGCTCCCGACCCCCGGCCGCGCCGACGCGGGCGCTACTACTACGGCTGGAACATCGTCGTCGGCGCGTCGGCGGCGATGTTCGCGAGCTCCGCGCTCCAGGGCTACGGCACCGGCCCCTTCTTCGTGCCGATGAGCGACGATCTGGGCTGGTCCCGCACCGAGTTCATCCTCGCGATCACGGTGGGTCAGTTCGTGATGGCGGGGACCAGCATGTACGTCGGCTACCTGCTGGACCGCCACGGGCCGCGTCCGCTCATGCTGCTGGGCACGGCGATCGCCGCTGCGGCGCTGA
Organism: Chloroflexota bacterium; assembly: GCA_009843585.1. Classification (GTDB taxonomy): domain Bacteria; phylum Chloroflexota; class Dehalococcoidia; order UBA2979; family UBA2979; genus VYDC01. The sequence goes on from VYDC01000163.1 coordinate 5,330, forward strand.
TCGTCTCCTCGCAGATCACCGAGCTCTGGCAGTGGGTCGCGGTGCGGGGCATGGCGGTCGCGCTCGGCGCGGCCCTCGCGGGCGGACTCGTCGTCAACGTCACCATGTCGAAGTGGTTCGTCGAGCGCCGCGGCCGTGCCATCGGCTTCGCGGCGATGGGGATCTCGCTCTCCGGCGTGGTGATCCCGCCGGCTCTGACCGCGCTCGTCGACGGGGTGGGCTGGCGCGCGGCGTGGCAGTTGCTCGCGATCGGCTTCATCGTGCTCATGCTCCCCGCGGCGCTGATCATGCGGCGGCGGCCCGAGGATCACGGCCTCAACCCGGACGGCCGCAGCGACGAGGAGCTGCGCGCCGCCGCGGGCGGCGCCGTCTTCCGCGACTTCGCCTCCTCGCTCACCCGCCGCCAGGCGCTGCGCACCCGGACGATGTGGATGCTCATCTTCGCCTTCGGCATGAGCAGCCTCTCGCTCCTCGCCATCGCGACGCAGACGATCCCCTACCTCACCGACTCCGGCTTCGGGCGCGACACGGCCTCGGCGATGCTCGGGCTCTTCGCGTTCCCCGGGCTGGTCACCCGGCCGTTCTGGGGACTGGTCGCCGAGCGCATCCACCCGCGCTTCCTGGCGGCCGCCGCCTTCCTCTGCCTGGCGGGGGGGATCGCCACGGTGGTGCCCGCGACGCAGGCCGGAAGCGAGGTGGTGGTGGCCGTCGGGTTCCTGCTGGCGGGGGTCGGCATCGCCGGCAACATGCCGATGCAGGAGCTCCTCTGGGCGACCTTCTTCGGGCGGCGCTACCTCGGGGAGGTGCGCGGGGCGTCGATGCCGTTCAACCTCCTCTTCAGCGCCTCGGGGCCCATCATCGTCTCCGCCTACTTCGACGCGACGGGGAGCTACACCGGGGTGCTGCTCACGATGGCGGCGGCCCCCCCCGGCGGCCAGGTTGTGGGGAGACACCGGCGGGCCCCGCCCCCCGCCCCCACCGTGCGCGAGAGCGTCGGCCCGTGATCACCGACATGCAGGTGCACCTCTGGGAGGGGGACCGCCCGGACCGGCCGTGGCGCCGGGACCGCACGCCGAGCCTCCCCGAGCCGTTCGGGCCGGGGCGGATGCTGCCGCTGATGAATGAGGCGGGCGTCGACCGCGTCGTGATCGTCCCGCCGGCGATCATGGGCTCAGGGAACGACTTCGCGCTGGAGTGCGCCCGGAGCCGGCCCCGGCGGTTCGCGGTGATGGGGCTCCTCGACGCCGGCGCGCCCGACATCGAGCGGCAGGTCGCGCGCTGGCGCGAGCAGCCCGGGATGGTGGGCGTGCGCGTCCACTTCCGCGACACGGAGCAGGACGCCTGGCCGGATGAGCGGCTCGACCCGTTCTGGGCGGCCGCCGAGCGTCACCGCCTCCCGGTCGCGGGCTTCTTCCCCGGCCGCCTGCAGATGGCGGAGCGCGCGCTGGCCCGGCATCCCGGCCTCCGGCTCATCGTCGACCACCTGGGTCTCCCGCGCATCCACGCGGGCGTCGACGAGGAGCAGTTCCGGATCGCGCTCTCGCTCTCGCGGTTCCCGCACGTCTCAGTCAAGCTCTCGACGCTCGCCTCGCGCTCCCGCGAGGGGCCTCCCTTCTCAGACGTGCACCCGCTGATCCGGCGGCTCCTCGGCGAGTACGGTCCGACGCGCCTCCTGTGGGCCAGCGATCACACGCAGCAGCTCGCCCGGAGCCGCGCCCGCTACCCGGAGGAGCTGGAGCTCGTGCGCGCGGCGCTCGCCGATCTCCCGGCGCACGAGCTCGCGCTCGTGCTCGGCGGGAACGCGGCGGAGTACCTCGGCTGGCCCGAGGGGGCTCCCTCCACCGAGCCCCCGGCGAGCGGCCTCCAGTAGCGCCGTGAGCGGCGCCGGTTCCGACCTCGATCCGCGGGCCCTCTACCGGGCCGAGGTCGGCGGCATCGAGACCCGCTACTACGCGGCCGGGGATGCGGCGCAGCCCCGGCTCGTGCTCGTGCACGGCGGCCAGTACGGCTCCTACTACTCCCTCGACTCGTGGGACACGGTGCTTCGGCCGCTCCAGCAGCGCTTCCGCCTCTTCGCGCCCGACCGGCCGGGGCAGGGTCACTCGGCGGCGCCTGGGGCGCCTGGCGGATACCGCTGGGAGGCGGGCGAGCGCCACATCGAGCGCTTCCTGGAGGAGGTCGTCCGGGGGCCCGCCCACCTCGTGGGTCACTCGCGCGGCGCGCTGCTGGTCTGCCGGCTGGCGCTCCGGCGCCCGGATCTCGCGATGACGCTCGTCCTCGTCGACGCCGGATCGCTCGCGCCGGAGGATCCGGCGTACCCGCGGTCGGAGCGCTTCTACGAGCGCCTCCCCGCTCCGCCGCCCGGCGAGGCGGGAGCGGCGGCGGTCCGGATCGAGCCGGAGGCGCAGTCGCTGTCTCAGGCGCACCTGAGCGACGACTTCGTGGGACGCCTCGTCGCGATCGCCCGGCGGCCGGAGGTTCTCCGCGCACGCCGGGAGATGGCGGAGCGGGGGTCATCGCTCTTCCAGCCGGGCCTGGAGCGAGCGCGCGCCGAGGCGCTTCAGGCGATCGGGGAGCGGGGCCTGCCGGTGCCGACCCTGATCCTCTGGGGCGCGCAGGATCCCTCGACGCCGGCGCTCGCCGGCGAGCGGCTGTGGGACCTCGTCCGGCGCCGCACCGAGCTCTCGGAGCTGCGGTTCATCGAGGGCGCGGGGCACTACTGCTTCCGCGAGCAGCCGGCCGCGTTCGTTAGCGAGGTGGTCGACTTCCTGGGGTCCGCTCGTGACGGAGCCGGCGGTCACGGTACGCTGCGCGGGTCCGGATGAGCGGGGCGGGCGCGGTCGCCGCGCCGGCACGCGCGTCCGGCGAGAGACGTGCGGCCGTTCGGGGGGAAGGGGACGACGTGAGCGGAAGCGAGAGACGAAGCGGGATCGCCGAGATCGATGACTTCATCGCGAGCCAGGAGATCGACACCGACGCCGCCGGCTGGCGCATGGGGCTGCCACGGCCGCCCCAGGGCCGCTTCGAGCGTGGGCGGCGCTACCTGTGGGATCTGGAGACGACCGTCGGTCCCATCACGGTGCGCTTCCTGCCGGAGGTCGCGCCGATGCACGTCTCGAGCACGATCTACCTCACGACGCTCGGCTTCTACGACGGGCTCGCCTTCCACCGGGTCATCGACGGCTTCATGGCGCAGGGGGGGTGCCCGGCCGGCACGGGGACGCGCGGTCCGGGGTACCAGTACGACGGCGAGTTCGACCGCAAGGTGAAGCACGACCGGCCGGGGCTGCTGTCGATGGCGAACGCGGGACCGGGCACCGACGGGAGCCAGTTCTTCCTGACGTTCGTGGAGACCGCCTGGCTCGACGGCAAGCACACCATCTTCGGGGCGGTCGAGGAGGGGATGGAGACCGTCCGCGAGCTGGAGAAGCGCGGGACGCGCAGCGGGCGGCCGACGGAGCCGCTGCAGATCGACCGGGCGAGCGTTCGCATCGAGTAGCGCGCTGAGGGCAGGCCGGGGCGCAGGCCCCGGGCCGCCCGGCGGCGGGAGCCGCGGAGCGGCGGCCGCGCGAGCGGGAACGGAGAGACCCGGTGGGAATCCACGATGCCCTCTTCTCGATAGGGCTTCTCATCATCGTGGCGAAGCTGCTGGAGGGGGTGTTCAAGCGGTTCGGGCTCAACTCGATCGTCGCCTACGCGACGACGGGGGTGCTCCTCGGACCGGCGACCGGCCTCGTGGAGCCCGACGCCGAGATGGAGATCGTCCTGAGCATCGGGATCCTCGTCTTCTTCTTCCTCATAGGGCTGGACGAGCTCGACATCCGGGGATTCCTCTCGGCGATCCGGGGGCGCCTCTTCCTGGCGTCGCTCCTCTCCGTGGTGATCTCGCTCGTGGTCGCTCTCGCGGTCACCACCGACGCCGTCATCGACCTGCACCTGGATCTCAGCTTCGCGGAGGCGCTGGGCCTGGCCGGGGTCCTCTCGCTGTCGAGCCTCGGCGTCGTCGCCAAGGTCCTCATCGACGAGGGTCGTCTCCGGGAGCCCGTGGGCGTGCAGATCTTCACCGCGGTCATCATCGCCGAGCTCATCGCGCTGTTCGTCGTCGGGTTCGCGATCAGCGAGCACTTCGCCACGGGAGACGGTCACGAACTCGACCTGGCCTCCGTCTCGTGGCTGGTGGGGCAGATCGTCGCCTTCTCCGTCGTGACCTGGTTCGTGTCGACCCTGGTCCTGCCCCGGATCATCTTCCTCCTGCACCGCGTCCTGCAGGTGCCGCAGCTCTCCTTCGGGCTGCTGCTGGGCGGCCTCTTCCTCGTCGTGGTGGGTGCCGAGCACGCCGGGCTGCACGGATCGCTCGGCGCGCTGCTCTTCGGCGCCGCGCTCGCGGCGCTGCCCTACCAGGTCCGCCGGGACATCATGCCCGGCATGCGGGGGACGGCCGAGGGCTTCTTCGTCCCCCTCTTCTTCGCGGCGGCCGGCCTGAACCTGAGCTTCGACTTCCTCGATCTGCCGCTCAAGACGGTGCTCGTGCTCACCCTCGTGCCGTTCGCCGGCAAGTTCGCGGCGACCCTGCTGAGCGCCTACGTGACCCGGCTCGAGGCACCCCTCGCCACCGCCGCGGGGCTCATGGCCAAGGGCGTTGCGGAGATCGCGCTCTTGCTCGTGCTCTTCCACAGCGGCGCCATCGAGGGGGGAGTCTTCTCGCTCCTGGTGCTCCTGATGTTCGCCTACATCCTGCTGACCCCCCTCGGCATCAGCGCGGCGCTGCGGCGGATCGAGCGCTCCGAGGTCGTCGCCCCGTCCGGCGAGCTGCCGCCGTCGCTCGGCCGCTTCGCGCTGGACGGGGTCCGGGTGCGGGACGTCCTGGACCGCTCGCGGATCCACCCGGATCAGTCGCTCACTGTGGCGAGCTTCGCGCAGAGCTGGCTGCTCCCCGACCACCACGACTACGTCGTCACGGCGGGCGGCCGTCTGGCGGGCATCGTCTCGCTGAGGATGCTCCGCTACCTCCCGCCGAGCGAGTGGGAGGACACCCGCCTCGAGAGGGTGCTGCGCTCGGACGTGCCGTCCGCCGGGGCCGACGACCCGGTGGAGGACGCCCTGCAGCAGATGACGGAGAGCTCGCTCACCATCCTCCCGGTCACCGACCGCGAGACGGGCGAGTTCATCGGCTCCATCTCCAGCCACGAGATCCTGGAGATGGTCCTGGCGGCGGTGCAGGGCCGCGGCCGCTGAGCGCTCGCGGTCGGCCCCGACGCAGGGGATCGCGCCCGGGCGGTGGGGGCGGCGCTGCGGCCCGGGCC
>VYDC01000277.1 GCA_009843585.1 Chloroflexota bacterium
GTAGAGGACCCGCTGCTTCGAATCCTCCCACGAGGAGCGAATCCGGATGTTCGAGCGGCGGGCCGCATCCTGAAGTAGGCGCTTCACCGAGGCCGGATTCTCGCCGCGTTCGAGCTCGATCTTTCCCGCATCTCCCGCGCTCAGCACCGCGATGTAGGGCTTGCGAGCCTCTTGAGCCAACCGCCCTCGACCCACGCCGACCTCGTTCGGGTTGAGTTTCGTGAATACCGGCATCGTCTTCTCCTTGCGAGATCGCAATACGCCGTGTCCTGAGAGCGGACGGGAAGTCACCGAAAAGAACGGTCCGCGTCCGTTGCTCCGCTCTTGAGAATATCAGAGCCTGTAGATCACACGAGACATGCTGCTCTGACGTCAGAATCGGCCCAGATCATCATGCACGCTTGGTGCGGCCGAATCCGGGCAGTTCGTGGCGGCGGCGGCATCGCCGCACGCGGGGAGCCGCGCGACCGACCCCGCCGCGCCACACCGCACCGAGGCCTCTTCCCCGCGCACCGGCCCGCCCTGGGTTGGTGCCTTGTCATCCTGATGCATCCCCGCTACGGTGACGCACGTAATAGTCGGTGCGGGGGCTTCGACCGCGTCGTCGAGTGGCGACGGGGCGGTGCGAGCTAGTGCTCCGCTGCGGCGAGGGGAGGACCGTATGGACTCTGAGCTGTTGAGGACGAGGCTCGGGAGGCGAACCCTCCTGAGGGGCGCTGCCCTCGGCGGCGTCGGGCTCGCGACCGCCGCCGTGATCGGCTGCGGCGACGATGACGACGACGAGGTGGCCGCTCCGGCTCAGCCCGCGGCACCCGCGGCAACAGCGGCGGCGCCCGCTGCGACCGCCGCCGCGACGGCCGCACCGGCTGCGGCCGCGACTGCGGCCGCGACCGCAGCTCCGGCGCCCGTCGTCATGGGGTCGGTGATCCAGGGACGGCAGAACAAGTCGCCGTCGATGGACCCGAACACCACGGCGCTCGCACCGGCGGAGTACTACGCGGTCTACGACCCGCTCACGCGACTCGACGTAACCGGTGGTGTCGTCGAGCCGGCGCTCGCGGAGTCCTGGGAGCCGCAGGGACGCGACTGGATCTTCAACATCCGCGAGGCGGAGTGGTCGGACGGCACGCCGGCTACGGCCGAGGACGTGAAGTTCAGCTTCGAGTACTACGCGAACCCGGACAACCAGTCGCGGCTGATCTCCCGCGTCAACACGCAGGAGTCGGTGACGGTCGTGGACCCGCGCACCGTGCGGATCCGCGCCGTCGGCACCGACCCGATCATGCCCCGGCGGGCCGCGCTCCCGTACATCCTGCCGAAGCACGTCTACGAGGCGACCGGCACTCAGACGTCCTTCTCGGAGGCGCTCGCGAAGAACCCGATCGGCACCGGATCGTACGTCGTCACGAACATCGTGCAGGACCAGACGATCGACTTCGCGGCGAGCCCTTCGTCGTGGCGTGGCCACCGCGGCTTCACGGAGGCGAAGCTCAACATCATCGAGGAGTACACGACCCTGGTCGCGGCGCTGGAGACCCGGGACCTCGACTTCATGTCGAGGGTGCCCGCCACTGAGGTGGCGCGCGTGAACGGCTTCAGCGACATCAAGACCGGCGGCCCGGCATCGCTCGGTGCGCAGCATTGGGACTTCAACAACCGGGTCGCCGAGCAGAATCCCACGAATGACGTGCGGGTGCGCCGCGCGCTGATCAACGCGATCGACGCGCAGCTCATCATCGACGCGGTCTACCGCTCGCTCGGATCGCCGGCGCTGAACCAGATCCCGAGCGAGCCTGTCTTCGGATTCAGCCCGGACAAGACGCCGGTTCCGTACGACCCCGACACGGCGCGCCAGCTGCTGAAGGACGCTGGCTTCCCCAACGGCTTCGACATGCAGGTCGACAGCCGGCTCGCCGGCGATGCCAAGGCGGAGGTCGAGGCGACGACCGGCTTCTGGAACGAGATCGGGCTCAACACCAGCATCAACGTGCTGGAGATCAACATCTGGCGTGACCGCCTCTACGGTCGCGAGCAGGCGCCGTGGCCCGGCGCCTTCAACGCCGGCTGGGTCGCCTACCTCTACGATGCCTCGTTCCTCTACGACTGGTACGAGGGCGACGGCGCGTACCGCCTCTGGGATGGACCCGAGGACCCGACCGCGAAGCAGTTCGATGCGCTCTACGGCGCGGCGATCGTGGAACTCGACGACGAGAAGCGTGCGGCGATCTACAGGCAGATCAACGACCTCTTCTCGTACGAGGGGGCGGCACCTGTCGGGCCGACGCGCTACGGGGTCAGCCCGAATGGGTGGTACACGGACGTGATCGCGGACTACGTGCCGCGGAACTTCCCCGAGCTCAACTACGACGAGATCACGCCGGCGTAAGAGGAGACGCCGAGAGCGGGAAACCACCCGGGAGGGGGAGACCGTCAGGCCTCCCCCTCCCGGTGTCCGGCAGGTTTTCGCCGGCCGCCGTGTGCGGCGCCGGAGGCTGGCGTCGACGTGAGTTGGGGCAGCCCGGCGGCTAGACTTCCCCCGTGCGGCTGCTTCTCTTCGATGTTGACGGGACGCTGATTGAGAGCGGAGGCGCTGGCCGGGCGGCGCTCGCGGCGGCCGCCGCGGCAGAACTCGCTCTCCCGGAACTCCCCGCCGTCGCCCTGGCCGGCCGATCGGATCTCGCCATCATGCGGGATGTGCTGGCGCTCGCGGGCGTTCCTCCGACCCCGGCCGCGATCGACGGTCTCGTCGCGGCCTATCTGGCGCGTCTTCCCGGGACGCTCTCGACCCACGAGGGACGGATCCTCGACGGTGTTGTCGAGCTGCTCGACTCGCTGGCGGATCTGCGTCTTCCGGTAGGTCTTGCCACCGGCAACCTGATGCGCGGTGCCGAGCTCAAGCTGCGCCGCTACGGCCTCTGGGAGCGCTTCGCCACAGGCGGCTTCGGCGACCGCTCGGCCGAGCGCGCCCACATCGTGGCTGTCGCAATCGAACGGCTCGCCGCGGTCTCGGGTGTGGACCGGCGCTCTGCTGGTGCGGTCGTCATCGGGGATACGATCCATGACGTCACGGCCGGGCGCGCCGCCGGCGCCCGCGTGCTTGCGGTCGCGACGGGCACCGACGGCGAGTGTGCCCTGCGGGAGAGCGGTGCCGATCTCGTGCTCCCCGACCTGGCCGACACCGCGACGGTCCTCGACTTTCTGCTTGCGTAGGTGCGCGCGTCGTGGCGGCGCAGCCCGCCTCCGAGACCATGGTGATCGCGAATCGACCCGCTCGGGATACACCCAGGACCGCGACGCGGTGGCGCCATCTCGTGCCGTTCCAGACACGACGACGAGGCATTCGATCAGAGTGGCGCGGGTCAGTCGTGTGGCGGCGGAGGCACCGAGCGCGAGGGCTTCCGAGTAGACCATGATTACTGATACCGAGTATCATTAGCGGTTCGGTGAAAGTGGGAATCGTAAGACAAGACCTCGGGAGGAAAGGCCGCATGAGCACAAGGGGCGAACCACGGCAACAGGATCAGGACCCTGATCGGCCGCGCTTCCACGAGGTCGCGATTGTGGGCGCGGGAGCGGCGGGGCTCGGATGCGCTGCCGCCCTCAAGGAGTTCGGCGTCAGCGACGTCGTCATCCTCGATCGCCACGAGGTCGGTGCCTCGTTCCGGCGATGGCCGCGAGAGATGCGCTTCATCACGCCGTCGTTCACTTCGAACGCGTTCGGGTTGCTCGACCTCAACGCGATCGTCCCCGGCACATCACCCGCCTACTCGCTCGAGCGCGAACATCCCAGCGGCAGGGCCTACGCGCAGTACCTCAACAGCGTCGCCGAGTACTACGAGCTCGGCGTGAAGTCCGGCGTCGATGTCTGCTCCCTCACGACCGAGGGGGACGGAACGTTCACGCTCAAGACGACCGACCGACCGGTGCGAGCGCGACATGTCATCTGGGCGGCCGGGGAGTTCCAGTACCCGGAGCGCCATTCGTTCGCGGGTTCCGAATGCTGTTGCCACTCCGCCGAGGTCGGGACATGGCGGGAACTTGAGGGCGATCGTTTCACGGTGATCGGCGGGTACGAGAGCGCTGCCGACGCCGCCGTATCGCTCGCGCGGCTGAAGAAGAACGTGACCGTGCTGGCGCGGACAGCCACCTGGGAGAGCGACGAGCCGGACCCGAGCATCTCCCTTTCCCCCTATACCCGCGAACGTCTCGCATCGGCCAACGCCACGGGCTTCGTGAACCTCGTCGACGGTGTCGACATCACGTCGGTGAGCGAGGACGGGGACGCCTGGGTCGTCCGGGCCTCGGATGGCCGCGAGTGGGCGAGCGAGACGCGCCCGATCCTCGCGACGGGCTTCGCGGGATCGCTCGGCCACCTCGACGGCCTGATCGAATACGACGAGTTCGGCGACCCCGTCGTCACGGAGGAAGCCGACGAATCCACGCTCGTGCCTGGCCTGTTCATCGCGGGCCCGATGCTCCACCACCACGGCGTGAACTTCTGCTTCATCTACAAGTTCCGTCAGCGCTTCGCGGTCGTTGCCAACGCGATCGCACAGCGCCTCGGAATGGACACCACGGAAGCCGTTGAGGCTCGCCGGGAGGCGGGAATGTACCTCGACGACCTCTCTTGCTGCGTGGAATCCTGTGCGTGCTGAACGACGTGCAACCGACGTCGCGGCGCCCGGCACCACGCTGCTTCTCGGACGCGAGAGCGTCGGCAAGTCCGTGCTGGTCCGTGCCCTGACGGGCCAGCACGCGCGAAGCGTGAACTTCCGCGGCACCACCGTGTCCTGCGGGGAGTACACGACCGCTGGCCGCGTCTTCGTGGACACGCCGGGGCTGCACCGGGCCTCCGATGCCGACACCGTCCGTCTTGCGTTGGAGGCGCTCGTGGACGCGGACGAGGTGTTGCTCGTCGCCTCCGCGACGCAGCTCGACGAGGACCTCGACCTCCTGCTGCCGCTCGTGCAGGGAAGGAGGGCGAGCGTCGCCGTGACACGCTGGGACCTCGTCGCCGACCATGCCGCCGCGCGGGCAGCGATCGTCCGCATGGCGCTGACGACCGGACTGCCGTTCGTGGCACTCGACGCGCGCCGTCCCGATGCCGCGACGCTCAAGGAGTTGCAGGCTGCCGTGACGGCGCCCGGCACCGTCCGCCATGAGCGGGCGCCGGTGAGGGCGGGGTGGCGGATCGAGCCGCGACGCGGACTCCTCGACCACGCGGTCGCAGGTCCGGCGACCGCCGTCGTCCTCCTCGTCCTGCCGGCGCTGCTCGCAGTGCTCGCTGCGAACCAGGTCGCCGCCTGGCTCGAGCCGCTGGCCGAGGCGGGCACGATGCCCCTCGCCGAGCGGATTGTGGGCTGGCCGGGACCGTTCGGAGCGGTGCTCGCCGGCGACTACGGCCTGCTCACGATGGGGACGCTGCTGTTCGTGTGGGCGGTCCCCACGGTCCTGGTCTATGCGGTACTGATTGGGACCTACAAGGCGAGCGGCCTCGCCGACCGCATCGGGACGACGCTCCACCCGCTGTTCCGGCCGATCGGCCTGCACGGGCGCGACGTGACGCGGACGCTGATGGGCTTCGGCTGCAACGTCCCGGCCATCGTATCGACACGCTCCTGCTCTGCCTGCACCCGGCCCACAACCGTCGGCGCGATCGCGTTCGGGTCCGCCTGCTCGTACCAGATTGGCGCGACGCTCGCGGTCTTCGCCGCCGCGGACAGGAGCAGTCTCGTCGTGCCGTACTTGGCGCTGCTCGCCGGGGCGACGCTCGTCTACACGCGCCTCACCAGTCACACCGACGCGCGGTCGACGCTCAACACACTCCTCATCGAACCGCGCACCTTCCTCGCCCTCCCGTCTCTCGCAGCGGTCGGCGCGGAGGCACGAGGAATGGTCTCGGCGTTCTTCGGCACGGCGCTCCCGACCTTCCTCGCCATCGCGATGATCGCCTCATTCCTCGAGTGGTCGGGCGTGCTCGATGCAACGGGGCGCCTGCTGGCGCCGGCGATGGCCGTCTTCGCACTGCCGGTGGACGCGGCATTGCCGACCGTGCTCGCCGCCATCCGCAAGGACGGCATCCTGCTCCTGGCCGAGGAGGGCACCGTGGCCTCGTTGAGCGCGGCCCAGTTGCTGGTGGCAACGTTCCTCGCCGGGACGGTGCTGCCATGCCTGGTCACCGCGATCACGATCGGGCGTGAACTCGGGTTGCGGTTCACAGGCCGGCTTGTGGTGCAACAGGCCACCTTTGCCGGCGCGGTCGCCGCCGGCGTTGGCTGGGCCTCGGCCGTGTTCGGCGGGTGAGGATCCACGCCCAGGCCGCGGCGAAGCCGCATCGGGAGAACTGTCAGACCGGCGGACGCAGGAGCAGATCCTTCGGCGACTCGACGACTCTGCGCCGACGCGGTCGCGCACGTCCACACCGGCGATCGAGCGGTGCGCCTACGGCAGTCAAGCCCGGACGTCCTCCGGCTCGCTGCGACATGCCAGCCCAGCGCGGACATAATGCCTCTGGTGCTCCGCGGACGGAGAATCTGGTTGCCGTCGGGTCGGCACTCGCTTCTGAGCCCGATCGGAACCTGCAATGGTGGCGGGAGTGCGTGGGAGTCGAACCCACCCAGGACCGCGACGCGGCCCCACAACGGTTTTGAAGACCGCGGGCACCACCGGACACCATCCACTCCCGCAGCCATTCTCGCGGCCCGACCGACTGCTGTCACCGCCTGCGTCGGGCGTGGGGCCGTACGCGTGCTCCCTCTGAGAGGGTGCGGCGTCGTCCGGGCCGGCGGATCGCGGCCGTGTCGCGGGCGCGCGCTCCGGCGTAGACCCGCCGGTACGCCGTGCGGCGGGTGCGTCCTCGGGGCGCGCGTGCCACGATCGCCCCCACCGTCTACGTCTCGCCCGCCCGTCGCGTGAGGCCGCCGGCGCGGTTGCCGTCGTGCCTCGCGGGCGGTTCGGGCCCGAGGGAGTGGCCGTGACCGGAGTAGGCCGCGATCCGGGCGTCCCCGGCGACCGTCCCGGGGTACTCGCGTCGTTTCAGGAGCCGGTCTTCCGGACGACCTGGCTCGGTGCCGTTCTCTTCGGCCTCGCCGTCTCGATGGAGCGGCTCGCGATCGGGTGGTTCGTGCTCGACGAGACCGGCTCGGTCCTCCTCGCCGCCCTCTCCTTCGCGGTGCGCACGGTGCCCAACCTCGTCATCGGCCCGATAGCCGGGGCCGTCTCCGACCGCTGGTCGCGCGCCGGCGTCCTCGCAGCGGCCGCGCTCGTGCGCATGGTCGCGGCGACCCTGATGGCGCTCGTCGTCGTCGCTGGCGTCGCCGTGGTGCCGCTTCTCATCGCACTGGCCGCCGTCTCCGGCTCGACGAACGCCTTCCAGACCACCGCGCTCCAGCCGCTGCAGGCCGACATCGTCGGGCGCGAGCGGCTCGGGAACGCCGTCAGCCTCACCTCTCTCGGCCAGCGATCGATCGGTGTCGCTGGCGCCCTGAGCGGCGGCGTGCTCATCGGCTGGCTCGGTCCCGCCCCGGCCCTGCTCGTCGCCACCGCGCCGCTGGCGCTCGCCGCGCTCCTCTTCGCGCGCGCGCACGGTGCGACGGCTCGCCCGCGGGGAGGAGCTCGCTTCGCGGCCGAGGTCCTCGAGGGACTGCGCCTGATCGTGACCACGCCGGTGGTCCGGCTGCTGCTCGGGATGATGATCGTCGTCGAGATATTCGGCTTCTCCTACATGGGCCTCCTGCCCGCGGTCGCCGATCTCGTGCTCGACGTCGGCCCCGAGGGCCTGGGCGTGCTGACGGCGGGTGCCTCCGCGGGCTCGATGGTGGGGATGGTCTTCCTGGTCGGGGCGGCGGATCGACTGCGCCGCGGGCTGTTGCTGGTCGGCGTCTTCGCCTTCTTCGGAGCACTGCTCCTGGTGCTGGGGAACTCGACGCTCTTCTGGCTCTCGCTGCTCGCCGCCGGCGGGATCGGCGCTGCGGCCGCGATGGTCGACACGCTCGAGTGGATCATGCTGCAGGAGGCGGTGCCGCCGCCGCTCCGTGGCCGGGCGGTGGGCGGCTGGCACTTCGCCATCGGCTGGGGCTGGATCGGGCCCATCACGCTCGGCGCCCTCGCCGACGCGACCACCGTCTCGATTGCGCTCACGCTCGGCGGGACGGTTCTCCTGCTCTCGGCCGGGTCGGTGTGGCTCGCCGCGGCGAGCATCCGGGACCGGTGAGCCTGAGACCCGGCTCACCGCCGGGCGCCCGGGGCCTGCGGCCCTCGGCTGTGCTTCAATGGCGTCCGCGGGAGGTGCCGTGGTGGTGATGGTGGGCCGCCGATGACGGCACCGAGCTCCGTGCGCGTCGGCTCGATCGAGGTCGTCGCGCTCTACGACACGCCGCTTCGGCGCGCCTTCACCTGGACCTTCCCCGACGTTCCTGCCGAGGCGTGGCCGCCCTACCGCGAGCTCTATCCGGCCGCGGGATCGGGCGAGAACTTCACCTTCAACACGCAGGGATTCCTGCTCCGGACGGCCGGCGCGGCGATCGTCGTCGACACGGGGCTCGGCCCCGGCCCGCACGAGCGGCTGGACGGGGTGCGCGGCCGCCTGCTCGAGGAGCTCGGCGCGGCCGGCGCCCGGCCGGCCGAGATCGATATCGTGCTCTTCACGCACCTCCACGGCGATCACGTCGGCTGGAACGTCGTCGACGGCGAGCCCACCTTCGCCCGCGCGCGCCACCTCGTGCCCGAGCGGGACTGGCGGTACTTCGGGGATCCCGAGCGCTCCCCGAGGTACCCGCACATCGCCCAGCAGGTGACGCCCCTGGAGGCGCGGGGAATGCTCGAGACGACGGGCGGTGAGGAGCGGCTGGCCCCGGGCGTGCGGCTGCTTCCGACCCCCGGCCACACGCCCGGACACCAGAGCCTCCTGCTCGAGTCCGACGGCGAGCGCGCGGTCCTCATCGGCGACGTCGCGCACCACCCCGCGCAGGTGCAGGAGACGGCGTGGGGACCGCGCTTCGACGAGGACTCGCAGGCGGCCGCCCGCACCCGTCGCCGCGTCATGGAGCAGCTCGAGTCGGAGTCGCCCCTCGTCATCGCCGGCCACTTCCCCGCCCCGGGATTCGGGCGCGTCGTGCGCCTCGAGGGCCGGCGCATCTTCCGGGCGCTCTGACGCCCGCGCGCCGCCTGCCGGACGTCGGCCCGTTGCGGGGCCGGGACGCCCGCGGCGGGCCCCGTCGACCGCCCGGCGAGCGTGGCGCGCGGCCGCGGTTCTTCTTCGGCTGGTACATCGTCGCCGCCGGCCTCGTCACCAACCTCGTGATGGGCGCGGGGCTCGTGGGCTACATCCCGGGGGTCTTCCTGGAGCCGATGACCCAGGAGCTGGGGTGGACGCGCACCGAGTTCATCGCCGCCTTCATCGGGGGCCAGGTCGTCATGGCCTTCTCCGGCCTCGTCGTGGGCGGGCTCATTGACCGGCACGGCGGGCGACCGCTGGTGCTCGCGGGCGCCTCCGCCACCGTCGTCACACTGCTCCTGACCGCCGAGGTGCGGGAGCTGTGGCAGTGGTGGCTGCTGCGCGGGCTGCTGCAGTCGGCGGGCATCGCGGTCGGGGGATCACTGGTGGTGAGCGTCACGCTCTCCAAGTGGTTCGTGGCAAGGCGGGGACGCGCCATCGCGATCGCGGCGATGGGTCTCTCGCTCGCGGGCGTCGTGGTGCCGAACGCGCTGACCCCGGTCGTCGACGAGTTCGGCTGGCGCTGGGGCTGGCGCGTGCTCGCGCTCGCGACGGCCGTCCTCGTCATGCCGGCCGCGCTGGCGATGCGGCGCCAGCCCGAGGATCACGGCCTCCTGCCCGACGGGCGCCTGCCGGGCGCCGGGGACGGCGAGGGGGAGATGGTCGCCCGCCGCGATCTGGAGCGCTCCCTCACCCGCGCCCAGGCGCTCCGGACCTCGGCGTTCTGGCTCCTCGTCGTCGCCTTCGGCCTTGTCGGCCTGAACGTGCTCTCGCTGGCGACGCAGGGGCTCCCCTTCCTCACCGACGTCGGCTTCCCGCGCGGGACCGCGGCGCTGATGCTCTCGCTCCTTGCTCTGCCGGGACTGCTCACGCGTCCGCTCTGGGGCCTCGCGGCCGAGCGCATGTCCGTGCGCCTGCTCGCGACGGGAGCGTTCGCCGCCGTCGCCGTCGGCATGCTCGCCGTCGTAGCGACCGCGCGCGCGGGGAGCACGCCGCTCGTCGCGGCGAGCTTCCTGACCGTCGGCATCGGCATGGCCGGCTTCGCCCCCCTGCACGAGGTGCTCTGGGCCACGCTCTTCGGGCGCCGTTATCTGGGTGCCGTGCGCGGGGTCGTGATGCCCTTCTCGGTGGTCTTCGGCGCCGCGGGTCCGCTCGCGCTCGCGCTCTACCACGACATCTCGGGGAGCTACGACGGGATACTCGTCGTCATGGGCGTGCTCGGCCTGCTCGCCGTCCTCCTGATGCAGTTCGTGCGCGATCCCGCCGCCGCGCGTCGGAGATCGCCCGGCTAGCCTGTCCTATCACCGGGATCTGGCGACAGATCCGACGGTAGATCCCGCTGTT
>VYDC01000224.1:0-6362 GCA_009843585.1 Chloroflexota bacterium
ACCTCCTCCTCCCGGGCGAAGCGGTTCACCCCGACCACCGTGCGATCGCCGCTCTCGAGCATCCGCTGGAGCCGGTAGGCGCTCTCCTGGATCTCCCGCTGCTGGAATCCCTGCTCGATCGCGGTCAGAGCGCCGCCCATGTCCTCGATGCGGTCGATGTAGGCCTGCGCCTCCCGCTCCACGCGATCGGTGAGGGCCTCGACGTAGTAGGAGCCGGCGAGCGGATCGATCACGTCGGCGACGCCGGTCTCGTGGGCGAGGATCTGCTGCGTCCGGAGCGCGAGCTCCGCCGACTCCTCGGTCGGCAGAGCCAGCGCCTCGTCCCGCGAGTTGGTGTGCAGCGACTGCGTGCCGCCGAGCACGGCCGACATCGCCTGGTAGGCCGTGCGCACGACGTTGTTGTCGGGCTGCTGCGCCGTGAGCGTCGCGCCCCCCGTCTGCGTGTGGAAGCGCAACATCTGCGAGCGCGGGTTCGTGGAGCCGTAGCGCTCGCTCACGATGCGCGCCCACATCCTCCGGGCGGCCCGGAACTTCGCCGCCTCCTCGAAGAAGTTCGAGTGGCACGCCCAGAAGAAGGCGAGGCGGGGCGCGAAGCGGTCGAGCTCGAGCCCCTCCTCGAGCGCGGCGTCGACGTACTCGATCGCGTTCGCCAGCGTGAAGCCGACCTCCTGCGCCGCGGTGCACCCCGCCTCGCGCATGTGGTAGCCGGAGATAGAGATCGTGTTGAACTGCGGCGTCTCCTGCGTGCACCAGGCGAACTGGTCGGTGATCAGTCGCAGCGAGGGGCGCGGCGGGAAGATGTAGGTCCCCCGCGCGATGTACTCCTTCAGGATGTCGTTCTGGATCGTGCCCCCGATCGCGGAGAGGGCGACGCCCTGCTTCCTGGCGGCGGCGGCGTAGAGCGCGAGCAGCATCGCGCCGGTCGCGTTGATCGTCATCGAGGTGGTGACGCGGTCGAGGGGGATCCCCTCCGTGAGCGCCTCCATGTCCGCGAGGGAGGAGATCGCGACGCCGACCTTGCCGACCTCGCCCTCGGCCTCGGGGGCGTCGGAGTCGTAGCCGATCTGCGTCGGGAGGTCGAAGGCGACGGAGAGCCCCGTCTGGCCCTGCTCGAGCAGGAACTTGTAGCGCCTGTTGGACTCGGCCGCGTCGCCGAAGCCCGCGTACTGCCGCATCGTCCAGTGGCGCCCGCGGTACATGGTCGGCTGAACGCCGCGCGTGTAGGGATACTCGCCCGGGTAGCCGAGCTGCTCCTGGTAGCGCCAGTCGGCGAGGTCCTCGGGACCGTAGAGCGGCTCGACCGGGGCACCCGACGAGGACTCGAAGAGCGCGTCGCGCTCGCCGCTGCGCTCGACGGCGGGACGGTAGGTGGACTTCAGCCAGTCGTGCCCGCTCGTGCTGCCCACGCTCCCCCTCGGGATCACCATCGCCCGCCGGCAGCGGTGAGTGTACCAGCGCGCACGGCGGGGACGCCCCGCGCCGGCGGACCGGCCGGGAGCGGAGCGCCGGTGGGGAAAAAGCTAACAACCGTCGATAGCCTGTTGATAAGTGGCTGCCTCCGATCCGGGGCGGCGGCGGGACCCGGTTCGGCGCGCGACGGGGGCATCGACGCGCGGGCGACGCTCCTCGAGCGGTCGGCGACGCTGCGGGCGAACCGACCGTGGCGGCCCCGCGCCGCCGCCCGGGCCCGTTGGAACCTTCGGCCCTGAGCGCCGAGACTATCCGCCGGACGTTCGCCCGGGGCCGGAGGAGAGAGATGAGCGCGCCGCTTCCCGTGATCGTGCAGGGGCTCGGACCGATCGGGCTGCGGATCGCCGGCGCCGTGCTCACCGAGCCCGCCCTAGACATCGCGGGTGCCGTCGAGATCCGCCCGGAGCTGGAGGGACGGCCGCTCGCGGAGGTGGTCGACGGCGCGCCCGCGATCCCGATCCGCTCCTCCCTCGCCGCGGCGCGGGCCGACGCGGGGCGGGACGGGGCGATCCTGATCCACTGCACCGGCTCCTACCTCGAGCGAGTCGCCCCGCAGCTAGAGGAGGCCCTCGCGGAGGGGCTCCACGTCGTGTCGACCTGTGAGGAGCTGACCTACCCACAGGCGCGCCACGCCGAGATCGCCGCCACCCTCGACCGGCTCGCCCGGGCCGCAGAGCGCACGGTCGTCGCGACCGGCGTCAACCCCGGCTTCCTGATGGACGCCCTCCCCGCCTCGCTCGCCTCGATATCCCACAGCATCCGCGCGGTCTCGGTCCGCCGCGTGCAGGATCCGTCGAGGCGGCGGATCCCCTTCCAGGAGAAGGTGGGGATGGGACTCTCCCTGGCCGAGTGGGAGGAGCGGCGCGCCGCGGGCGGCTTCGGCCACGTCGGGCTCGTCGAGTCGGCGTGGCTGCTCGCCGCCGCGCTCGGGTGGCGACTCGTCGACTGGCGGCACGAGATGGTCCCCTGCCGCGCGGACGGCCGGGAGCCGGTGACCGGAACGCTCGAGACCCTCGAGGGCTCGACCGGCGACGGCCGTTCGATCCGCCTCCACTTCGAGGCGAACGCCGCGGTGGACGAGGAGTACGACGAGATCGTCGTCGACGGGACGCCGCCGCTCACGCTGCGATTCGAGGGCGGCGTCTTCGGCGACGACGCCACGGCGGCGGCGGTGCTCCGCGCCGCGCGCGTGATCCCGAACACCCGGCGCGGTCTGGTGACCGTGCTCGACCTCCCCCTGCGCTGAGGCCGCGCAGCAGCCGCAGCGAGCCGCCGGGGGCGCGAGGGAGGCGCCGTGGCGCGGTCCGTCATCGTCCTCGGCGCCAGCGGCTACGTCGGCACGCACCTGGTTCCCCGGCTGGCGCAGCGCGGCTACCGGGTGCGCGCCGCCTCGCGCCGCCGGGAGGCGCTCGAGGCGCGCGGCTGGGAGGGCGTCGAGGTCGTCGAGGCCGACGCGCTCGACGCGGAGTCGCTCCAGCGAGCGCTCGACGGCGTCGAGATCGCCTGGTACCTGGTCCACTCGATGGCGGCCGGCGCGGACTTCGCCGAGCGCGACCGCCTGGCGGCCGATCTCTTCCGCGCCGCCTGCGAGCGGGCGGGTGTCGGGCGCATCATCTACCTGGGCGGCCTCCAGCCCTCGAGCGGTGCGTCGCCGCACCTGAGCTCGCGCCGCGAGACCGGGGAGCGGCTGCGCTCAGGCACCGTCCCCGTCACCGAGCTCCGCGCCGGGATCGTCGTCGGCCCGGGCTCGGCCGCCTTCGAGGTGATCCGCGATCTCGTCTACCACCTGCCGCTGATGGTGACGCCCCGCTGGGTGCGCTCGAAGAGCCAGCCGATAGCGCTCGACGACCTGCTCGAGATCCTCGTCCGGCTCCCCGAGCACGAGGAGACGGCGGGGGGCACCTACGACGCGGTGGGTCCCGAGACCCTGAGCTACGAGCAGCTCCTCAGGCAGTTCGCGAGCGTCGTGGGGAGACGCCTGTGGGTACTCCCCGTGCCCGTGCTGAGCCCGCGCCTCTCCTCCTGGTGGCTCGACCTGGTCACCTCGGTCCCGGCGCGGGTGGCGAGGCCGCTCATCGACGGCCTCCGGCACGACCTCGTCTCCGCGCGCCCCGACGAGCTCCGCGCGCTGCTCCCCGCACACCGGGCGAGCTACGAGCAGGCGGTCCGCGCCGCGCTTGAGGCCGAGCAGGCGGCTGCGGTCCCGATCCGCTGGACCGAGGGTGCCTTCCGCTTTCGCCAGCAGCGGCACGACATCTCCTACTACGGGAAGTCCGCACGCTACGAGGCGCGCTCGGAGGCGCCGCCGGAGGCGGCCTGGGCGCAGGTGGCGGCGATCGGGGGCGAGCGCGGCTGGTACTACCAGAACGCGCTGTGGCGCCTGCGCGGCCTGCTCGACCGGCTGGTCGGCGGTGTGGGGATGCGCCGCGGCCGGCGGCACCCGAGCGAGCTCCGGGCCGGCGATCCCCTCGACTTCTGGCGCGTGACGGCCGTCGAGCCGGGGCGGCGGCTGACGCTGGTCGCGGAGATGAGGCTCCCGGGATCGGCGGTCCTCGAGCTCGCCGTCGAGCCCCGGGGCGCCGGCTCGGTCGTCGTGCTGCAGGCGCACTTCCACCCCGCGGGTGCGCCCGGTCTGCTCTACTGGTACGCGCTCTGGCCCATCCACCGCCGCATCTTCCAGAGGCTCCCGCGCGCGATCGCGGAGCGGGCGGCGGGGCGCGGAGCCTAGGACGGGGAGCGCCGTGGAGATCGACGTCGCGAGCCAGCTCGCCCGCGTCGGGCGCGCCGTCTCCACGGAGCAGCGCGACGGCGAGCCCGCGCGCACCGTCACGCTCTCGCGGAGCTACGAGACGACGGCCGCCGAGCTCTGGGATGCCGTGACCCGCCGCGAGCGGATCGAGCGCTGGTTCCTGCCGGTGAGCGGCGATCTCCGCTCCGGAGGGAGCTACCGGCTCGAGGGCAACGCGAGCGGCGTGATCACGGAGTGCGACGCCGGGTCGCGCTTCGCGCTCACCTGGGAGTTCGGCGAGAACATGAGCTGGGTCGAGGTGCGGGTCTCCGGAGAGGAGGGCGGCCTTTCGCGACTGACGCTCGCACACGCCGAGCACCTCTCGGAGCACTGGAGCGAGTACGGCCCGGGCGCGGTCGGCGTCGGGTGGGAGCTCGCGCTCCTGGGGCTCTCACACCATCTCGAGCAGCCGGACGGTCCCCGGCTGGACGAGGGGGCGTTCGGCCTCTCGGCCGCGGGCAGGGCCTTCATCGCCGGCAGCAGCGAGGCGTGGGCCGAGGCGTCGCTCGCGGCCGGGACGGAGCCCGGTGCGGCGCGCGAGGCGGCCGCGCGGACGACGGCCTTCTACACCGGCGAGTCGCCCGACGCCCGTTGAGCTCGCCGCGGCGCCGGCTGGCGCGTGCGCGGGGTCGCCGGCGGGGAGGGCGGCCTCGTCCGGCCCGTCAGAAGCCGTGCCACCCGGGCAGCCCGGCCGCCTGGCGGAACCACTCGGCCATCTGCTCCTCGTCGAGCTCGCCCTCGTGGATGTCCACCCAGCGCGAGTCCTCGTCCTTGCCGGAGCCGGGCGGGACGGGGCGGAGCGAACTCCCGTTAAGGAACGTCACCTTCACGTACCTCGTGAAGACGTGGTAGCTCGCGAACCAGCCCCCCTCGTCGGTTCCGTAGAAGGGGGAGTTCCAGCGCACCGCCTTGCGCACGCCGGGCACGGCACCGACGACGAGTTCGTCGAGGCGGCGGCCGAGGCCGCGCTTCCAGCCGGGCATGGCCGAGATGTAGGCCTGGACGGGAGCGTCCCCATCACCCTTCGGGACCTGGGGGTTCCCGCCGGAGAGGAGCACCGGCGTCCCGTCGGCGTTGCGCGGGAGGGGCCACTCGGAGGCCCCCGCTGACGTCTCGGGCCCTCCCGCGCTCATCGGACTCGCTCCCCCTCCGCGCGCCGGGGCGCAGCTACCCTTCTGGCTTGATGGCCAGAATGCTCATGCTGTGGATGTTCGAGAGCCAGCCTTCCTCCCCCCACGCGGCCGAGGACACGACCTGAACCTCCGTGAACCCGGCAGCCTCCATTCGTCCCAGGTAGACGTCCCTCATCTCGGACCCGGCCAGGCACGCCACCCAGTTCGCGATGTCCTCCGCCTCGTCCTGCGGTATCTCATCCACCTTGACCAGATCGGAGACCATCAACCTGCCTCCAGGCCTGAGGATGCGGTGGGCTTCGCGAAACACGATGTCCTTGTCCGGCGCCAGATTGATCACGCAGTTGGAGATGATCGCGTCCACCGTCTCATCCTCGAGGGGCGTGCCCTCCATCTGCGACAGGTAGAACTCGACGTTGCCGAGGCCGAGCCGCCTCGCATTGCTCCTGGCAAGCTCGACCATTTCCGCGGTCATGTCGATACCGACCACACGGCCCTGCTGGCCGACCGCCCTGGCCGCGATGAAGCAGTCGATGCCGCCGCCGCTGCCGAAGTCCACGACGGTCTCGCCCTGCTGAAGAGACGCGATGGCGTGAGGGTTGCCGCAGCCCGCCGATGCCGCCAGAGCCTCCTCGGGCAGGCCCGTGGTCTGCTCCGGGGAGTAGACCAGAGATACATCCAGGTTCAGAGCGTCATCCGAGCAACAGTCAGCGCCGCGGCCGGCCGAACCCGAAGCCGACTGCCTCGCTAGTTCCCCGTACCTCTCGCGCACGACTTCCCTGACTCGAGCATCGTCCGGCGGCGCCGTTGCCACTCCGCATCCTCCATCGTTCAGGTGCATGGGTTGGGTGAATCCACCGCCCATCATACGGACGGAGCGTCTGAAGTCCTGCCTCCCTGGCACGGCCTCGTGGCGCCGCAGAGGTGCCGGGCGGGCCGGTCGTCGCGGGCGTCATGGCTCGCCGTGGGAC
>VYDC01000224.1:6372-10422 GCA_009843585.1 Chloroflexota bacterium
CCGTGGGACGAAGAGTGCTCGGTGCCGCGCCGCGCCCGTCAGGGTGACGATCTGCCGGGCGGTGGCGCGCGTCTCTCGCGCGGCGATGTCGCCGCCCCCGATGGCGACGATCGTGCCCACCTCGCTCGCCCGACGCTCAGGACGTGATGAGGATGTCGCCGAAGAGGCACGAGCCCGTGACGGTCAGCGTCGCCCGGGGTTCGGCGGGTTCCGTTCGCTTCGACTCGATGCTGCCGAAGGTGGCGGACGAGCGCACGTCGACGGCCCAGTCCGGCGGAACCCGCAGCCTGATGCTTCCGAACAGCACGCTCGCGTTCACCGTGGCCGCGCCGTCGGCCGCATCCGCGTTGCGGAGGTCGAGTTCCGCGCTCCCGAAGGTGGCCGAGACGTCCCCTCCCCGGAAGCGGTCGCTGGTTGCGGTCTGGTTGCTCTCGGAGAAAAGGCTGGCAACGCTTATCTCGTCGGCGGCTGTGGGCGCGCCGTCGGAGCCGGTGCGCCGGCGGCCGAAGAGCATCGCCACACCGACGGCGATCAGCGCGACCGGCCAGAACGACGCGACGTCCGGGCCGAGGATATCGAGGTAGAACAGCAGGAACGCGGCGCCTACAGCGATGGCCGCGAGCCCGCTCCGGACGTTGCCGGCCAACGCGCTTGCGAGTCCGATACCGACCAGGAACAGCGGCCACCACTCCCTGATGGGGAGCTCGACGTCGCTCACGAGCGGCAGCAGGAACCAGACGCCGAGGAGGATGAGCACGATTCCGGCGAACCTGTTGTGGGCCATGGGAGTGCTCCTCGACTACGGCACCCCTGGTGGGCGATGAAGGACTCGAACCTCCGACCTTCCGGGTGTAAACCGGATGCTCTCGCCAGCTGAGCTAATCGCCCCGGGTGCGGCGCGAGGATACGCCGGGAGCGGCCGCCGAGGTAGCGATCCACCCACGGCCGGCGCCGACGATCGCCCGCCGGGCCGACCCGGCGTAGATGTCCGCCGGACGGACCGCCGGGCGGCCCGTCTCAGTTCAGCGTGTTCTCGCCCTGCATGTAGACCCAGACGCGGCTGAACTTGCCGTCCACGACCTCGAAGAAGTTGCAGTTGTGCTTCTCCGTCACCGAGCCGTCGTGCTCCGTGTTCCGGACGGTGAACTGGCTGGAGATCCACTGCTCGTCGACGTCGACCACGTGATGGAAGTCGCCGTGCCAGACCGCCGCGTGCTCCTGGTAGAGCCGTTCGAACATGCTCCGGATGCCGGTGTCGCGCCCGGCGTGGTGCACATCGTGCGTCGGTATCGTGAACGTCACGTCCGGCTGCATCGTCTCGAGCACCTCGTCGAGCCGATTCACGTCGGTCTTGCCGAAGTAGTCGTCGACGACGAGCTCTATGAGCTCCTCACGGCTCAGCTTTCGCACCCCGTCCTCCTCACCTTCCCCGGACGCCGCCGCGGCGCCGCGTGCTGCTACGCTCGATACGGAGGCTCGCCCATGCGCAGGCGCATCCGCAACGTCGCCGCCGTCCTCGCCCTCCTGACCGGGCTCTCGCTGTGGGCGATCCCCGAGCCCTGGGGCGTCGCGGGGATCGCCGCCTTCCTGCTGCTCGGAGCCACCGCCGTCGTGCTGAGCGCGGCGCCCGTCTCGCGGCGTCCCGCTGCCGACGATCACCTCCCCCGCGAGCGCCGGGCCAGGCGGCCCGGCCTCAGAAACGAGGCGTGGGAAGAGGCCGAGCGGCAGTTCCCCCACCCGCCGGCGACGTAGCGGCGCCGCTCGCCGGACGCGGGAGGGGCTACCCGGACCCCTCTGCCCGCGTCAGCTCGAAGAGCCCCGCGACGCCCGGCGCGTCGGCGAGCGCGTCGCAGGCCGCCGCGAGCTGCTCCACGCGCCCCGGGGGGAGCGCCCGCTCCGCGTTGATCCGGAACTTCAGCCGGAGTTCGTCGTCCGTGAGAGGGTTGCCGGGGCCGCCCCGGTTCACGAGCACGCGCTCCTCGAAGACGGTGCCGTCCTCCATCTCCACGCTCAGCGCGGCGGGGAACTGCATCGGGAAGATGCGGTCGCACTCCGGATCGGCGTAGGTCTCGACCTTCCGGGCGAGCGCGAGCACGCGGGGGTCGCGCGCGCGCTCGTCGGTGAAGTCCTCGAAGGAGAGGCCGAGCCCGCCCCCACCGAGCAGGGCCGCCGCCACCGTGAACGGCCCGCTGAACTGCGCGTGGTACCCGGACTGCGGACGCAGCTTCTCCTCGCGCGGCTCCCCGATGGTCCGGAGCGCGGAGGTCGCCCCGCCGAGCCGGATGCGTGCGATGCGGTCCGGATTGAGGTCGTGCCTCGCGCGGATCGCGAGGGCGGCGTCGATGCCGGCGTGCGTGTAGTGGTTCGCCGGGTAGGGCTTGAAGAAGATGCCGGGCACCTCCCAGCGCTCGCCCAGGCCCCCGAGGATCGCCTCCTCGTCGTAGCGACCGTCGCAGAAGGCGTTGTAGAAGCCGAAGCGCCCCTCGAAGACGGTGGGGGGGCCGGTGTAGCCGTGCTGGGCGAGCCGCGCCGCGCTGAGGCCGGCGTGGGCCGCCC
Source organism: Chloroflexota bacterium (assembly GCA_009843585.1). Lineage (GTDB taxonomy): Bacteria > Chloroflexota > Dehalococcoidia > UBA2979 > UBA2979 > VYDC01. The sequence goes on from VYDC01000224.1 coordinate 8,929, forward strand.
ACCCGCAGTGCAGCCGCTTCACGGTGCCGCCGGCCCGGTTCGACTCGATGAGCCCGCCGGCCATGCTCGAGGCGATCCCCATCGCGTGGCCGATCCCCTCCGCGCCGAGGCCGAGCAGGCGCGCGCCCGCCGCCGCCGAGGCGATCGCGCCGCAGATCGAGGTCGCGTGCCACCCCTTCTCGAAGAAGATGTTGCCGGCGTCCGGGAGATAGCCGCCCATCCCGAGCCGGACGCAGATCTCGAGTCCCGCCGCCGCCGCCGCCATCGCCTCCGCGCCGCTTGCTGCGGATGCCTCCGCCTGCGCCAGCGCCGCCGGCACCACGGAGGCGCTCGGGTGCAGCACCGAGGGGAGGTGCGTGTCGTCGAAGTCGAGGCTGTGCGCGAGCGTCCCGTTCACGAGCGCCGCCTGCGGCGCCGGGTAACGCCCCTCGCGGGCGACGACGCTCGACTCGGCGCGGCCGCCCCACTCCGAGACGATCTCCCACGCCCCGTCGCCCAGCTCCAGCGCGTCGGCCGCCAGGCAGATCCCGAGCGCGTCGAGCACGCGCTGCCGCGCGCTCGAGGCGACCTCCTCCGGGAGGCTCTCCGGCGCGGCCCGCTCCATGAACTCGGAGAGCCGCCTGAGGATCGTCTCGCCCTCGGCAGTGACCATCGGTCGCCTCCCTACCGGCGCGGCCCCGGGCCTCAGGCGACGGCGACCGGGCGGACCGGGGAGCCCGTCCCGCCGACGAAGGGGAGCGGGCTCACCGAGAAGAGGCACTCCGCCACGCCGGCCGAGGCGAGCTCCTCCAGGTTCGCGTTCTCGATGATGAAGATGCCGGCCTCCACCAGCAGGATGCGGTGCACGGGGAGCAGCCGGTGGCCCGAGCCGGGCGGGAGGTGCTCGTAGGCCATGGAGTCGTGCGCGGTGACGCGGATGCCGCGTGAGGCGAGCCAGCGCGCGGCGCTCTCCTCCGGGCCGGGGACGCCCGAGTCGTGGCCGATGTAGCGCGGCGGATCGCCCCAGTAGCGCGCCCAGCCGGAGCGGACGAGGACGGCGTCGCCCGCCCGCACCTCGACGCCGGCGCGCTCGGAGGCTGCGGCCAGGTCGTCGGCGGTGATCGGCTCGCCGGGCGGGAGCACCTCGACGCCGCGCGCCGCCGCGACGTCGAGCAGCACGCCCCGGCAGACGATCGGCTCGACGGTCTCCACGCCGAGCCGGGTGAAGCGCGAGCCCTCGCTCTGCACCGAGGCGGCGTCGATGCCGCCGTGGAGCTTCCCCCGGTGCGAGACGTGGCAGAGCGCGTCGAAGTGCGTGCCGGTGTGTCCGCCCATCACGATCATCTCGTTGGCGGCGGAGCCGCCGTCGGGGCGCACCATGTCGCCGTGCCGCCTCAGGAGCGCCATGCGGTAGCCGGGGTGGTTCGGCGAGACCGGCATGGTCGGCTCGAGCGGGTGGCCCAGGTCGAAGATGCGCGCGCCGGAGGCGAGAGCGGCGAGCCGCCCCCCCAGGCC
>VYDC01000062.1:0-8514 GCA_009843585.1 Chloroflexota bacterium
CTCCAGGAGCTCCGGGAAGAGCGAGAGCTCACCGCCGGCGATCGTGAGCAGCGCCACGTAGGCGGCGGCGCCGACCGCCGCGGAGCCCGCACCGAGAAGCGCGGCGGTCGCGAACGACGTCCCGCCGTCGTCCGCGGCGTCGATGCCGAGCCCGGGCTGGCCGCCGGGCGCCCAGTCGAGGCCGGCGCGCACCGTGGTCACCGCGACGATCGTCGGGAGGAAGGCGAGCAAGAACCAGCCGACCCGCTCGCTGGAGACGGCGCCCAGTGCGACGGCCGCGACGATGGCGGCGGGCACGATCTCGACGGGATCGCGCGCCGATCCCCACGCGGCCACCAGCACGATCGGGAGGAGCGGCGTCGCGACGGCGAGTGGACCGGCCGGGAAGAGCGCGCTGATCAGCGAGAGCTGCAGGACGACGCACGCGAGGGCCGCGACCGACGCGGCGGCGGCCGCCCGGGCGCTCGCCCTCGGGGCGAGGTTCTCGCGCGGCTGCACGGAGCCGCTCATCGCGGCGCCTCGGCCGTGGGCTCCCCGGGGAGCGCGCCGGTCAGGACCAGGATCTGCTCAAGCCGGTTGTAGTCGACGAGCGGCTCGACCTCGATCGTCGCGAAGAGGTCGTGCGGCGCCTCGCTGATGGTCGCGATGCGGCCCGCCAGAAGGCCGGCCGGAAGGCGCCCCCCGAGCGCCGAGGTGATCACGGTGTCGCCGACGGCGACCGGCGCCCCCGCCGGGACGAACTCGAGCCGGAGCCCGTCCGCCGTCCCGGCGAGCGCCGCAGGCGTTCGGGAGCCCTGGACGACGCTCGTCACGGCCGAGCGGACGTCGATCAGCAGTCGGACCCGGGCGCTCCGCTCGTCGGCGTCGGAGACGATCCCGACAAGCGTGGCCGCCGGCCCGAGCACGGGCTGGCCGACGTAGACTCCGTGCGCGCGCCCGCGGTCGATGAGCAGCTCGGCCCTCGTCGGGGACGGGTCGCGTGCCAGGACCGAGGCGTTCACGACGCGCGGCGCCGCGCCCCCTGCGGCAGCGCCCCCGGCGAGGAGCCCGGCGGTCTCGACCGCGGCGAGGAGCTCGTCGACCTGCAGGGAGGCGGTGCGTTCCTCGCGCAGCGCCGCGACCTCGGAGGAGAGCCGGGCGACCTCGCCCTTGAGCCGCGCGTTCTCGTCGGAGAGGGCGCGCAGCTCCCCGGCGGAGAGGAGGAACTCCGAGAAGGGCCTCACGGCGGAGTCGACGGAGTCGGCGAGGCCGCCGACGAGCGAGCCGGCCCGGGCCTCCAGCCTCCCAGCGGCCGCGAGCGTCGATGCAGCGAGCAGGAGCAGGGCGAGCAGGAGCGTTGCCGCGATCCAGGCCGCGCCTCGACTCCCCGCCACGTACCCGTCTCCCCGGCCCTCCGATCGCCGCCGTCGGCGGGGACCGATCCGCGACCGCGGCGGGAGCGCTTCGCCGAGCTACCGGGGCGGCCGCCGGGTGGCGACCCCCGCCCTCACCTTCTCGAGCGTCTCCGCCTCGGAGAGCGCCTCGGCGCTCCCCCGGACGACGGCACGCAGCGGATCCTCGGCCACGTAGACGGGGAATCGCGTCTCCGCGGCGATGCGGCGGTCGAGGCCGCTCAGGAGCGACCCGCCACCGGCAACCGCGATGCCGTGCATCATCAGGTCGGAGACGAGCTCCGGCGGGGTGACCTCGATCGTGGCCCGAACCGTGTTGACCAGCTCGTTGGTCACCGGCGAGAGCGCGTCGCGGAGCTCGACCGTCGAGATCTCCACCGCCTTCGGGAGCCCCGTCGCCAGGTCGCGTCCACGAAGCTCGACGGTGCCCTCCTCCTCGAGCGGGTAGGCCGATCCGGCCTCGATCTTCGCGCTCTCGGCGCTCCGCTCCCCGACGAGCATGTTGTGCACCTGGCGGGCGTAGGACGTGATCGCCTGGTCCATGGCGTCGCCGGCCGCGCGCACGGAGCGCGAGACGATGATCCCGCCGAGCGCGATGACGGCGACCTCCGTGGTCCCGCCTCCGACGTCGACGATCATCGAGCCCGTCGGGCTCATCACCGGCAGCCCGGAGCCGATCGCCGCGGCCATCGGCTCCTCGATCAGATAGGCGGATCTCGCGCCCGCCGCCAGGGCGGCGTCGTGCACGGCGCGCTTCTCCACCTCCGTGGCCCCGGAGGGGATCCCGATCACCACACGCGGCTTCGGGATGCCCACGCCGAGCCGCTCGTTCACGGAGCGGATGAAGTACTGGAGCATGCGCTCGGTGACGGTGAAGTCGGAGATGACGCCGTCGCGCAGCGGACGCACCGCCACGATCGAGGCCGGCGTCCGCCCGACCATCCTCTTCGCCTCGTCGCCGATCGCGAGGATGCGCTTGGTGCGCCGATCGATCGCCACCACCGAGGGCTCGTCGATGACGATCCCGCGCCCGCGGACGCTCACCAGCGTGTTCGCCGTGCCGAGATCGATCCCGATGTCGCGGGAGAACATCCCGAGGAAGCTGGAGAGCAGGTTTATCACTGTGGCACCGGCCTAGCGGGGGCTATGCGATCCCCCGGGATCGCGAGTATAGGGCCGCCGTGCCCGGCCCCGCAAAACGGCCGCCCGGCCGCGCTCCGGGCCCGCGCGCCCGGCGCCCTCTCTCGCCGGGCGGCCCGACGCTAGCCCGACGGGGCCGGCTCCCGCCATCCGCGCTCGCCGAGCAGCTCGCGGAAACCGGCCTCGTCCCGGATCGGCGTCCCGAGCTCCAGGGCCCGGGCGCGCTTCGAGCCGCCTCCCGCGCCGGCGACGAGGAGCGTCGTGTTCTTCGTCACGGCGGAGCCGACGCGCCCGCCCAGCTCCTTGACCAGCGTCTCCACCTCGTTGCGCGACCAGCTCGCGAGCGCGCCGGTCACCACGATCGTCTCGCCCTCCAGGGGGCCGCCGCGCGCGGCGACGTCGTCGGTCATGCGGACGCCGCCGTCGCGGAGCCGCGCGAGCAGGGCCCGGTTCGCCGGGTCCTGGAGGTAGTCGACAACCGAGCGCGAGACGGTGGGGCCGATCCCCTCGATCTCCTCGAGCTCGACGCTCGACGCTCCCTGCAGCGCCTCCATCTCCCCGAAGTGCACGGCGAGCGCCGTCGCCGTCTCCTCCCCCACGTGACGGATGCCGAGCGCGACCAGGAGGCGCCTCAGCGGCAGCGCCTTGCTCGCCTCGATCCGCTCCAGCAGCCCGTCGAGACGCCGCTCTCCCATGCGCTCCAGCGCCAGCAGGTCCTCCCGGCGCTCGCCGAGCGCGTAGATGTCGGAGAGGCTCCCGATCAGCCCGCCCGAGACGAGCTGACGCGAGAGCCGCTCGCCGAGGCCCTCGATGTCCATCCCGCCCCGCGAGGCGTAGTGCTCGACCAGCCTCTCGAACTGCGCCGGACAGTCACGGTTGACGCAGTAGAGGCCGGCGTCGCCCTCGTCGCGGGCGGCCGTGTGATCGCAGGCGGGGCAGCGGGTCGGCATCACGAAGCGCCTCAGGCCGGTGCGGCCCCGGCGACGCGCCAGGACCGGCCCGACGACCTGCGGGATGACGTCGCCGGCGCGCTGGACGATGACGTCGTCGCCGATGCGGATGTCGAGCTCATCCACGTGCGCCTCGTTGTGCAGCGTGGCCTTGCTGACGGTGGCCCCCCCGACCACGACCGGCTCGAGCACGGCGTACGGTGTGAGCACGCCCGTCCGTCCGACGGAGACCTCGATATCGAGGAGCCGGGTGACGGCCTGCTCGGCGGGGAACTTGTAGGCGACAGCCCACCGCGGCTCGCGGCCGACGGATCCGAGCTGGCGCTGCAGCACGACGTCGTCGACCTTGACCACGATGCCATCGATCTCGTAGGGGAGTTCGCCTCGCCGCTCCTGCCATGTGCGGCAGAACGCCGCAACGTCGTCGATCCCCTCGAAGCGCGCGACGTGGGGGTTCGTCGGGAAGCCGGCCGCCGCGAGGCGCGCGAGCGCCTCCGACTGGGAGGTCGCGGCGGGTCCACCGTCGGCGCGGCCGGCCTGGTAGGCGAAGAAGCGCAGGCGGCGCGAGGCCGTGACGGCGGGATCGAGCTGCCGGAGCGAGCCGGCCGTGGTGTTGCGCGGGTTCATGTAGAGCTGCTGCCCTGAGCTCGCGCGCTCGGAGTTGAGCCGTTCGAACTCCTCGCGCGTCAGGTAGACCTCGCCGCGGACCTCGAAGGAGGATGCGTCGGCATCGGCCGGGGCGTGCCTCCCGCTCACCGCTCCGAGGCGGGCGACGGGCGGGATCTCGCGCAGCGTGCGCAGGTTGGCCGTCACGTCCTCTCCGCGGAGCCCGTCGCCGCGGGTGGCGCCGCGCGCGAAGAGCCCCCCCTCGTAGAGGAGTGAGACCGCCAGCCCGTCGATCTTCGGTTCGCAGACCATCGCCACGGCAGAGGCGCCGAGCTCGCGCAGCACGCGCTGGTGCCAGGCCCGCAGCTCCTCGTCATCGAAGGCGTTGCCGAGGGAGAGCATCGGCGCCGCGTGCTCGACGACCCCGAACTGCTCTTGCGGCTCCCCCGCCACCCGCTGCGTGGGCGAGTCGGGCGTGACGAGTTCGGGGTGGCGCTCCTCGAGCCCCCGGAGCTCGTGGATGAGCGCGTCGTACTCCCCGTCGCCGATCTGCGGGTCCTCGAGCACGTAGTAGCGATGGTCGTGGTAGCGGATCTCACCGCGCAGCGTCTCGGCGCGCTCGCGGGCCGCCTCACGCTCCTGCTGCGCCTGGTGGGAGGGTGTGCCCGGCTCTGGCATGGGGCCCGAGTATAGACGCGCCCCTGGCCGGAGCGGCGCGACCCGCGCGGGCGATACAATGGGCGTGCGGGCCCCGCTCCCGGCTCGCGCGTTGCCGAGGACACGCCCGCGTTGCCGCCGTCCAGCATCGATCCGCGCGGACCCGATGAGACTCTCGAGGTCGTGGTCGTCGACTACGACGCGGGCAACCTCAGGAGCGTGCGGCGCGCGCTCGAGCACGCCGGGGCCCGCGCGATCGTGAGCGACGACCCGCGCGCCGTCTCCGCCGCCAGGGCGGTCGTGCTCCCCGGCGTCGGCGCCGCCTCGGAGACGATGGAGAAGCTCCGCCAGCGCCGGCTCGTCGAGCCGCTTCTCGACGTGATCGCCTCGGGACGCCCCTTCCTGGGGGTCTGCATGGGGATGCAGGCGCTCTTTGATTTCTCGGAGGAGGGCGGATCCCACCCGTGCCTGGGTGTCCTCCCGGGGCGGGTCGTCCGCTTCGAGACCGATGCTCCCGTTCCCCACATGGGCTGGAACACGCTCGACGTGGTCTCCTCCCACCCGCTTCTGGCGGGGATCGAGAGCGGCGCGCACGTCTACTTCGTGCACTCGTACTACCCGGTGCCCGGCGAGGCGGCGATGGTCGTCGCCGAGACGGAGTACGGCGGGCGCTTCGCCTCCGTCGTCGCGCGCGACAACGTGATGGCGACGCAGTTCCATCCCGAGAAGTCCGGCCGGACGGGGCTCGCGATCTACGCGAACTTCGTGACGCTCGCCCGCGCGCGCACCGGGGCGGCCGCCGGTCCCGCGCCTCGGTAGAGTTGGGGATATGGAAGTCATACCGGCGATCGACATCCGGGACGGCAAGTGCGTCCGCCTCTACCAGGGCGACTACGCGCGGGAGACCGTCTTCTCCGACGACCCCGTGAGCATGGCGGTGCGCTGGGCCTCCCTGGGTGCGCGGTGGATCCACGTCGTCGACCTCGACGGTGCCCGCGGCGGGCGCCAGGCGAACGCGGAGATCGTGGCGCGCATCGTGAACAGCGTGCCGGCCGCCGTGCAGACCGGTGGGGGAATCCGTGATCTGGAGACGGTGAGCGCGACGCTCGCCGCCGGCGTGAACCGGGTGGTGCTGGGGACCGCGGCGGTCAAGGCGCCGGCGCTGGTGCGCGACGCGATGGCGATCGCATCCTCCCGGCTCGTGGTCTCCGTCGACGCGCGCGACGGCATCGTCCAGCTCGAGGGCTGGACCGAGCCATCCGACCGCGACGCGCTCTCGCTCATCCGGCAGATCGCCGATGTCGGCGTGGAGCGCATCGTCTACACGGACATCCAGCGTGACGGCACGACGCAGGGGCCGAACTTCGAGATGTACGAGCACATCGCCTCGGAGAGCTCGGTCGCGGTGATCGCGGCCGGTGGGATCAGCTCGCTGGAGGACGTGCGACGCCTCGCCGACTGCGGGGTCGAGGCGGCGATCATCGGGCGCGTGCTCTACACCGGCCAGGTGCACCTCGCCGACGCGATGTCGGCGGCCGCGGCGGTCGGGTAGGTGCCCGTTCGGTGTTGACCAAGCGGATCATCCCCTGCTTCGACGTCGACGGCGGTCGCGTCGTGAAGGGCGTCTCCTTCGTCGACCTCCGCGACGCCGGCGACCCGGTGGCGCTCGCGCGCGCCTACGACGCCGGCGGTGCCGACGAGCTCGTCTTTCTCGACATAACCGCGTCGCACGAGGGGCGTGAGAGTACCTACCAGATGATCGCGGAGACCGCGGATCAGGTCTTCATCCCGCTCACCGTCGGCGGGGGCGTCCGCACGCCGGGCGACATGCGGCGCATGCTCGAACACGGCGCCGACAAGGTCGGCGTGAACACGGCGGCGGTGGAGCGTCCCGCGCTCATCGAGGAGGGCGCCCGCCGCTTCGGCTCGCAGTGCATCGTCGTCTCCATCGACGCCAAGCAGATCCCATCCGCGGGCGGCGGACCCCGCTGGCGCGTCTACACGCATGGCGGCCGCCGCGAGACGGAGCGTGACGCGATCGAGTGGGCCCGGGAGGCGACGGAGCGCGGCGCAGGTGAGCTGCTGGTGACGTCGATGGACAGCGACGGGCACCAGAGCGGCTACGACCTGGAGCTGCTGCGGCAGGTCGCGGAGGTCGTCGAGGTCCCGGTGATCGCCTCGGGCGGGGCGGGAGAGCCGGAGCACCTCTATCTCGCGCTCACGGAGGGAGGGGCGCACGCGGTGCTGGCGGCCTCGATCTTCCATTTCGGGCACTACGACATCTCCACCCTCAAGCGCTATCTCGCCGACAGGGGCGTGGCCGTGCGCCCGGCCGCGGACGGCGCGCCCGTGGCGGAGACGGAGGTTCCCGATGCCCGACCCTGATCAGCTGCGCTACGACGAGCAGGGGCTGATCCCCGCGATCCTGCAGGACGCGGCATCCGGCGAGGTGCTGATGCTCGGCTACATGAACCGGGAGACCGTTCGCCGCACGCTCGAGATCGGGCAGGCCGTGTTCTGGTCCCGCAGCCGCCGGGAGGTCTGGCACAAGGGCGCCACCTCCGGCGACTACGTGCGCGTGCTCTCGGTCGCCACCGACTGCGACTCCGACGCGCTGGTGCTGCAGGTGGAGCTTCTGGGCGGCGCCGTCTGCCACACGGGAGCTCGCTCGTGCTTCATCGACGCCGGCCCGGGCGGGGCTCTCCGGGCGGTGGCGCTCGGAGGCCGGGCGGGCCCGCCCGCCGGCGCGGACTGACGGGGCAGCCCGGGGCCGGCCGCGCCGGTCGCCGACTCCCGGGGAGTGGCGCTGGCCGCTGCCGCGGGAGCGCGGGAGGTCAGGGCCGCGCGGGGTCCTGTGCGCGCCCCTCCTCGGCGCGGGCCCGCTCGAGCGCCGCCACCGCGACCTGGATCTGCTCGTCGTCCGGCTCCCGTGTGGTGAGACGCTGCAGCGCGAGATTGCCCCAGAACGCCCACCGCGCGAGGGGCGCCTGGCGGTGCTCGCCGGCGAATCGGATCGCCGCGTTAGCGCCGGCGGCGACCAGCGGTACCAGCGCGACGCGGGAGGCGAGCCACCAGGGGAGGGGCGGCGCGCCGAGCGGCAGGAAGACCACGCCGGCGACGACCGCGACGGTGAGCAGGAACGCGGTCCCGCAGCGGGGATGCTCGCGCGGCTCGCGTCGGATCGCCGGCACGGTGAGCGCGTGGCCGCGCTCGAGCGTGGCGATGGCCATGTGCTCGGCGGCGTGGTACTCGAAGAGCCGGCGCACCTCGGCCGCCCGGCCGAGCGCCCAGACGTAGCCGACGACGATCCCCACGCGCAGCAGGCCCTCGGCGGCGACGGCGAGCCACGGCGCGGGGAGCCGGGTGGCGAGCCACGCCGTCATGGCGACCGGGAGCAGGAAGATGATGGCGGTCGCGCCGAGGATCGAGGCGAGCGCGCTCGCCCAGGCGCGCGCGCCGATGCGGCCGAGATCGCCCTCCTCCTCCCGGCGCCCGTCGGCGATGGCGCTCGACCAGGAGAGGGCCCGGATCCCGAGCGCGATCATCGACCACAGCGCCAGCACGCCGCGGAGCAGGGGTACCCGCCTCAGAGGCCCCCTCAGCAGCCCGCCCACGGGCCGGGCCTGGACCGCGATGCCGCCGTCCGGCCGACGCGCGGCGACCGCCATCGCCCGAGGGGAGCGGATCATCACCCCCTCGATCACGGCCTGGCCGCCGTAGGAGATGGGCGGGTCGCCGGACCCGGACGGGGGCATCACGCTCTCGGGTCG
>VYDC01000062.1:8524-9217 GCA_009843585.1 Chloroflexota bacterium
ACGCCGGGGGCTAGCCCTCGGTCGCCTGCGCGGCGTCGGCCTCACCGCCTGCTGCGGCCGGGGTCGCCGCCGGTCCGCGCGCGTAGCGACGACGGAAGCGCTCGACGCGACCCGCCGTGTCGACGATGCGCTGCTCCCCCGTGAAGTAGGGGTGGCAGGCCGAGCAGACGTCGACGTGGATCTGCGGCTTGGTCGATCGCGTCTCCCAGCTGCTGCCGCAGGCACAGCTGATGACCGTCTCGACGTAGTCGGGGTGTATCGCTGCCTTCATGGCGCTCCTGCCTCCCCGCGGCCCTACTCCCCCGCGGGGAGGATCGACACCTGCTTGCGCCGACCCTTCGCGTAAGGGGAGAACTTGACGGTGCCGTCGACGCGCGCCCAGAGCGTGTGGTCGCGGCCGACGCCGACGTTGGCACCGGCGTGGATGCGGGTGCCCCGCTGCCGGACCAGGATCGATCCGGCCGTCACCGCCTGGCCGTCGTAGCGCTTCACGCCGAGGCGCTGGGCGTTGGAGTCCCGGCCGTTGCGGCTGGAGCCACCGGACTTCTTGTGGGCCATGCTCGCCGTCTCCCCTCCGTCGGCCGCGGGCGCTCGCTACTCGCCCGGGAGGATCGCGGTCACCGCGAGCCGCGTGCGCGACTGGCGATGGCCGCGCCGGGTGCGCTGCCGGGTCTTGTTGTTGTTCGTCAGGCC
>VYDC01000062.1:9227-10316 GCA_009843585.1 Chloroflexota bacterium
ACTTCAGGACGCTCAGGCGCCGACCGCGATCCTGCGCCTCGACGCGGGCGGTCACGCTCGCGCCCGCCACGTGCGGCTCCCCGACCGCGACGACGGCGTCGTCCTCCCTCTCGTGCCCGAGGAGCAGCACCTCGCCGAGCGTCACCTCGTCGCCGACCTCCGCGTCGATCCGCTCGACATCGATCCGGTCGCCCTCGCGCACGCGGTACTGCTTGCCGCCCGTGCGGACGATCGCGAACATAGGACCCCCTGCGATGCGTGGTGCGATCCGAGTCTAGGCAGGGCCTCAGGCGCGGTCAATCGAGCGCGACGGCGGCGGGGCGGCCCGGACCGGGCGGGCCGCCGGTGGGCAGCGGAGGGGTCTCCTGGATACCGTCTTCGAACTGCTGAGCGCCCCGTGGGATGCCCTCAACTGGCTCACCGACGAGATCTTCGTGCTGCTGCACGGGCTCTTCGAGCGCTTCGGTACACCGATCGTCTTCCTCGCCGCGCTCGCCGAGGCGACCGTCGGCGTGGGCGTCGTCTTCCCGGGCGTCGTGCTTCTCTTCCTCGGGGGCGCGTTCGCCGCCGGCGACGGCCCGACGCTCGCCCTGGTGCTCGTCTTCGGCATCGCCGGGACCGTGCTCGGCGACGTGATGTCCTACGTGGTCGGACGCTTCGGCGGCGGGCGCCTCGCCGGACGCCGGCTCACCGCCGCCGTCCGCGTCGGTGAGGCGCTGATGGCGGGGCGCACGCGCTGGCTCATCCCCTTCTATCACCTCCACAGCGCGACGCGCGCCGTGGGTCCGTTCGGCGCGGGCGTGATCCGCCTGCCGTGGCAGCTCTGGCTGCCGCTCGATGTCGCGGGCGCCGTGATCGCGAACTCCATCTGGATCGGCTCGGGCGCGCTGCTCGGGCGCGCGGTGCTCACCGACGACGGCCAGCTCGAGCAGCACCCGCTGCTGCGCGTCGGTCTGCTGGTGGCGGCCATGACCTGGCTCGTGCTGATGCGGCGCGTCGTGAACCGCAAGCTGGCCGCACTGAGGGCGGGAGAGCCCCCGCTGCCGGGCGCGGGCGAGCCCGCCCCAACCCGGGAGGGCGACCCCCGAC
>VYDC01000064.1:0-3537 GCA_009843585.1 Chloroflexota bacterium
CGTCCGGATCGAGCACGCAGGCTGCGACCAGGAGCGCCGCCAGCACCGCGAGGAGCATCGGGCGCCACATCCGGACGTCGGGCATCTCGTCATCCCCTCGTCGCCGACGGTGCTCGGGAGCACGCGCGAGACGGAGTCTCCGCGCCGTCGCGATACTACCGCACCCCCACGCGGGTAGAGCGCCCCCGCGCCCGCCGAGGCCACTCCGTGCCGGGCACCGGCACGCCGCGGTGGCCGGGGCCGGCTACGCCCCCGACACCACGACCGTCAGTCGAGCTCGTGCCTGCCTGACACGGCCCTGGCCCTGCCTCGGACGCCGGCGCGCCCGCGCGCACCACGCCCGCCCCCGGGAGGGATGGAGCGCCGCCGGGTGTTGCGTGCATGGCGCCGTGGCGAGCGTCTTGGCACCACCATACTTGTGGTAGGGTGCGGGCATGCGCCCTCTCGGCTGCACCGTGTGCCTGAGCGACCCGGAGTACCGCGTGCGATGATGCAGCACGCCTACGACCGGGGGCTGGCGATGGGGCAGCGCATCGGGCGCCGCGCCCGCTCCCGCCGCGTCGCGATCGCGGCGTTCTTCCTGGGCGTTGTGGTGGGCGCGACGGGCGTGCTCCTCGCCGTGTCGATGTAACGAGCGAGACGACCGGCCCCGACCAATCCCCGTTCCGCGAGGCTGGCCTGTTCACACCAGGTGTCGCGTGAGCCTGCCTCTAGGAGCAACCCGTGCGAGACCGACCGCGCACCGCTCTCCCGGCAGCCGGGCCGCCGCATCGATCCTCTCGTCGGCGCCGCGCCGGACGCCTGCCGACGCCGAGAGCCGCTCAGGCCTCTGCCTCCGGCTCCACGAGATCGACGGCCGGTCCGCCGCCATCGGCGTGGTGGTGGAGCGCGGGTCCCGACGCGCTATCGCCCCGGCGCCGGGCCGAGCACCCGGTAGGCGCGCTGCTCTGTGCGCTCGGCCAGAGGCAGGACCTCCACCACCACCCGGGAGAGCCCCACGACCTCGCCGTCCGAGTCGAAGCTGTAGTCGTCCCCGATCGCGCCGCTCCACGTGATCGCGTACAGGCAGTCCCGGAAGCCGTCCGCGTCCTGGTCGTCGCCGGTCCGCCTGAGGCACTCCGCCGCGATGTAGACGTTGTCGTACGCCGACCCCAGGTGCCACGGCAGCGTCACGTAGTCGTAGCGCTCCCGGAAGTTCGCGAGCACCTCCTGCCCCTTCGCGTTCTCCGGGTCCAGGTCGGCCGTGATCGCCTTCATCCCGTCCGCCGCGGCCCCCGCCACCTCCAGCGCCGTCGCACCCACCGAGATCGTCTCCGCGTAGATCGGGCCCGTGTACCCCAGCTCCCGCGCCTGCTTGACGATGGTCCCCGCCGAGAACTCCGACTGGGGCGCGATGTGCAGCGCCTCCGGGCCGGCGGCGAAGAGCTTCGTGAGCTGGCTCCGGAAGTCCGTCACCTCCGGCCCGAAACGCTCCGCCGCCACCACGCTCCCCCCGAGCCGCTCGAACTGCTCCACCGTGGTGCGCCTGACGCCCTCCGCGTAGTCCGTCGCCTCCGTGATCGTGGCGAGCGCGCGGATCCCGTCCGCCCAGAGCACGTTCCCCGTCGCGATCCCCACCTCGATGTCGTTGATCTGCGTGCGGAAGATGTAGTCCCCCGCCTCCGCGATGTCCGGGTTGCTCGCCAACCCCGAGAAGAGGATCACCCCGTCGGCCTCCGCCAGCGGCGCCACCCCGAGCATCGCCCCGCTGCACGACGTCCCCAGGATGATCCTCACCCCCTCGACGTCGGTCAGCTTCTGGTACGCCGTGATCGCGCTCTGCGCGTTGCACTGCGAGTCCTCGACGACGAGCTCGAGACGGCGCCCGTCGATGCCGCCCGCCGCGTTGATCTCGTCCGCTGCCATCTGCTTCGACTGGTTCGCGACCGTGCCGTAGGTCTCGCCGGCTCCCGTCAGGGACTCCATCACGCCGATCCGGTAGGCGTCGTCGTCCCCGCCGCAGCCGAGAGCGAAGAGCGCGGCGCCGGCGACGACGCATGCCCTCAGGCACCAGGACGGCATGGCGTCTCTCCCTCAGAGCTCGCGGGTGCGCGGCGCGCCGGCGCACGTCCGTGCTCCGATCGTACACACCAGATCCCGGACACACGCTGTGCTTTGCAGAAGATTCCCTCAATGGAATAGAATGCGCGTATGCCCTGGGAGGTTGAGTACAGGGACGAGTTCGGGCAATGGTGGGAGGGACGTTCGGAGGGCCAGCAGGAGGCCGTGGCCGCCAGGGTCGAGTTGCTGATGGAGTACGGCCCCAACCTGCCGTCTCCCCACTCCTCGGACATCAGAGGCTCCCGGCATGGGGTCATGCGTGAGCTTCGAGTGCAGAGCGGCGGCAGGCCCATCCGCGTCTTCTACGCTCTCGACCCTCGGCGAACGTCCATCTTGCTCATCGGCGGGGACAAGACGGGCAACGATCGGTTCTACGAGGAGTTCGTGCCGCTGGCCGACAATCTCTACGATGCGCATCTGGAAGAACTGCGGAAGGAGGGGCTGATCTGATGAGTGGACGTCGTCCTTTTCGCGAGTTGACCAGTGACTTCACGCCGGAACGCCGAGGGCGCATCGAGGAGATCAAGAGGGAGTTGCTCGCCGAGATGCCGCTGCACGAGCTTCGCCGGGCGCGGGCACTGACCCAGCGGGACCTGGCGAGAATGCTCGAGGTGAACCAGCCCGCAGTGTCCAAGTTGGAGCAGCGGGCCGACGTGTACGTCTCCAGCCTGCGGTCCTACATCGAGGCGGTGGGTGGGAAGCTGAAGATCGTCGCCGAGTTTCCCGAGGGCGAGGTTGCCATCACCAACTTCTCCGACGTGGGAGAAGATGAGGGCGACCAGGGCTAAGGGGCGACAGCCAGAGAAGCGCGCTCCTGGGTGAGCGGGAGTTCTGGCGAGAACGGTCACGCTCATTGACCGACCAGCGCACGACGACCGATGGGAACGGCAGAGGCTGACATCATCGAGATCGCGCCTTGCGCGCGGTCGTCCGGAACCAGCGCGACGTCGTAGCGCGTCGCCTCCACCGCTCGGCATCGCCGGCGAGGGCGGTGCCGGGCGCAGTCAGGCCTCCCCCGGCCGGCTGCCGGATGCGGGGCGCTGCCTCAGCCGCGTCCCCGGGGCTCTAGCGGGCCGCGGCGGCCGCGATCGCGCGGCCCGTGAAGACGCGCGTCATCACCCGCCGGTACGCCTCCGAGCCCGACAGATCCGAGTTGACCTCCGCGACGTCGGCCGCATCGGAGGCCGCCGCGATCGCGTCGCCGTCCAGGCGCGATCCCCTCAGGGCGTCCTCGACCGCCCCGAGGCGCTGCGCGTGCGTGGAGGCGCCGGTCACGGCGACCCGCGCGCCCGTGCAGACCCCGTCCTCCACGGTGAGCGAGGCCGCCACGCCGACGATCGCGAAGTGCGAGGCCGGGTGCCTGAGCTTCGCGTACGCCGCCCGCGACGGCCGGTCGAAGCTCACCGAGGTGATCAGCTCGTCCTCCCCGAGATCGAC
>VYDC01000064.1:3547-4098 GCA_009843585.1 Chloroflexota bacterium
CTCCGGCGACGTGGATCGTCGCGTCGAGCGCCGCGCCCACCGCCGGCAGATCGGCGGCCGGTTCGGCATGCGCGAGGCTCCCGCCGATCGTCCCGCGGTTGCGGACCTGCTGGTCGCCGATCTCTGAGGCCGCCTCCGCGACGACGGGCGCCGCCTCAAGGAGCAGGGCGTCGGACTCCAGCTCCGCGTGCGTGGTGAGGGCGCCCACCGAGATGCGTCCGCCCTCCTCGCTGACGCCGGAGAGCCCGGGGATGCGGCTGATGTCGACGAGCGTCGACGGCTCGGCGAGGCGCAGCTTCATCAGCGGGATCAGGCTGTGCCCCCCGGCGATGAAGCGGGCGTCGCCGCCGGCCTGCTGCTTGAGCGCTATCGCCTCCTCGACGGAGGTCGCGCAGTGGTACTCGAACGCTGAGGGGATCATGCGTCGCCTCCGTGGATCAGGCGCCAGAGCTTCTCCGGGCGCAGCATCATGTCGATGTGTTCGACCCCGAACTCGCTGAGGGCGTCGACGGCGGCGTTGACGATGCTCGGCGTCGACCCGATCGTGCCGG
>VYDC01000064.1:4108-9926 GCA_009843585.1 Chloroflexota bacterium
CGATGACCGAGGAGGCGGTCACGAGCTGGCCGCTCTCCTCGTCGTAGACCGCCTCCTCGGTCATCGCCTGGCCGACGCCCTGCGCGATGCCGCCGTGGATCTGGCCGGCGACGATGAGCGGGTTGACCACGTTGCCGCAGTCGTCCACGCCGACGAAGCGCTGCAGCTCGAGCTCGCCGGTCTCCCGGTCGATCTCGACCTGCGAGATGTAGCAGCCGAAGGGCCAGGTGAAGCCCTCGGGCTCCCAGAAGGCCTCCTCGCTCAGGCCCGGTTCGGTGTCCGGCGGGAGCGGGATCGGCACGTAGGCGAACGCCGCGACGTCGGCGAAGGAGACGCCCGTCTCCTCCCGGCCCGTCGGCCCGATCATCCCGTCCTTGAAGGAGAGATCGGCCGGCTGGAGCTCGAGCATCGGCGCCGCGAAGCGGCGCATCTTGTCCTGCACCTTCGACGTGGCGAGGAGCAGCGCCGTTCCGCCCACGACCTGCGAGCGGCTGCCGAAGGTCCCGGTGCCGCCCCGCACCTGGCCGGTGTCGCCGTGGACGATGGTGATGTCGTCCATCGGGATGCTGAACTCGTCCGCGACCATCTGCGCGAACGTCGTCTCGTGGCCCTGCCCGTGGGCCGAGACCCCGGTCGTGGCGCGCACCTTGCCGTCGCGCTCCACGCTCACGCTCGCGTGCTCCCAGAGCCCGACCGACGGCATCGCCGCCGAGGGGCCGAAGCCGCAGATCTCCGTGTAGAAGGAGAGGCCGAGCCCGACCAGGCGGCCCTCGGCGCGCGCCGAGTCGCGAGCCGCCTTCATCTCCTCCCACCCGGCGTTCTGGAGCGCCGTGTCGAGCGCGCGCTCGTACTCGCCGGAGTCGTAGACCATCCCGCCCGCGGTCGTGTACGGGAACTGGTCCGGCTGGATGAAGTTGCGGCGGCGGACCTCGGCGGGGTCCACCCCCAGCCGGGCCGCCAGCATGTCGATGCCGCGCTCGAGGAAGTAGATCCCCTCCGGGCGCCCGGCGCCGCGGTAGGCGTCGGTCGGCATCTTGTTGGTGAAGACCTCGGTCAGGTCGCAGCGCACCACGCCGATGTCGTAGACGCCGCTGATCATGAAGGCGACCAGGGTCGGGATGGCGGCGGTGAGCACCATCTCGTAGGCGCCGATGTCGGCGACGAGGCGCATCTTGACGCCGAGGACCTTGCCCTCGCCGGTCGCCGCCAGGTCGAGGTAGCAGATCACGTCGCGCCCGTGGATGGTCGTGAGGAACGCCTCGGAGCGATCCTCGATCCACTTCACCGGGAGCCCGAGGCGCCTCGAGATCGCCGCGGCGACGAAGTCCTCCCCGTAGACGTTGATCTTGCTCCCGAAGCCGCCGCCGACGTCGGGCGCTATGACGCGGACCTGGTGCTGGCCCATGCCGAGGATGGCGGCGAGCAGGGTGCGCGCGATGTGCGGGTTCTGCGTCGTCGACCACACCGTGAGCTCGTCGTTGCCGGGCTCGAAGCGCGCGATGACGCCGCGCGGCTCCATGGCGTTCGGGACCAGGCGCTGGCTGACCATGCGCTGCGAGATCACGACGTCGGCCTGCTCGAAGGCCTCGTTGAGGGCCGACTCGTCCTCTATTTCGAGCGTCGCCGGGTTGACGCCGGTGCCGGCCGGCGCCAGCGGGACCGCGAGGTTGTTCTCGAAGGCCTCGTGGATCACCGCCGGGTCGCCGTTCATCGCCCGCTCGGGGTCCACCACCGCCGGCAGCTCCTCGATGTCGACTTCGATCGCGTCGGCGGCGTCGGCGGCGAGGTAGCGATCGCTCGCCACCACGACGGCGACGGGCTCGCCCACATAGCGGACGCGGTCGGGCGTGACGGAGTGGTGATCCGGCGCCGGGAAGGGCGTCGCGACGGGCATCGCGGGGATCATCTCTGCGAGCTGGGCGCCGGTGAGCACGAGCTCGACGCCGGGCATCGCCTCGGCGGCGCTCGTGTCGATGGAGCGGATGATCCCGTGCGCCACGTCGCTGCGCTTGAAGGCGAGATGCAGCATCCCCGGCAGCTTCATGTCGTCGACGTAGTTGCCGCGGCCCTTGACGAGCCGCGGGTCCTCGCGACGGCGGACGCGCTGCCCGACGAGACGTCCGGGGGTCGCCTGCATGGTCACTTCGCACCTCCTGCCGCGCTTCGGATGGCGTTGACGATGTGCTCGTAGCCGGTGCAGCGGCAGAGGTTGCCGTCGAGCCCCCGCCTAATCTCGTCCTCCGAGGGATCGGGGTGGCGCTCCAGCAGGTCGACGCCGGACATGATCATGCCGGGCGTGCAGTAGCCGCACTGGAGCCCGTGCTCGTCCCAGAAGGCCTGCTGGAGGGGATGCATCTCCCCCTCCGCCGAGAGGCCCTCGATCGTCGTCACGGAGCAGCCGTCCGCCTGCACGGCGAAAACGGTGCAGGACTTGGCGGCGTCGCCGTCGATGATCACGGTGCAGGCGCCGCACTGGCTGGTGTCGCAGCCCACGTGCGTGCCGGTGAGGTTCAACTCGTCACGCAGCAGGTGCACCAGGAGCAGGCGCGGCTCCACCTCCAGTTCGTGGAGCCGCCCGTTCACGGTCACCGAAATCGGTACGCTCATCTCACCGCGCCCCTCTCCGTCGCCTCGCTCGCCGATCTCTCTATCGCATCGAAGAACTGCCGCGCCATGGTGCGCGCCGACGCCGCCAGGAGCCTGCTCCCGACCCGGGCCACCGCGCCGCGCACCGTGACGTCGGCCTCGTAGCGCAGCCTGGTGCCGCCCCCGTCGTCTGTGAGCTCGATGGCGGCCTCCCCGGTCCCGCCCCCGGGGCGTCCCTGGGCCGAGGCGACGAGCGTGTAGCGGCTCTCCGGCTCGCGGTCCTTGAGCTCGACGCGGCCCGTGAACGCCCCCCGGACCGGGCCGATCCCCACATCGGCGGCGAGCTCCCAGGTGCCGGGCGCGACCTCGTCGAAGGCCGTGCAGCCCGGGATCGCCTGGCGGAGGGAGGCGGGGCTCTGCAGGTGCGTCCACACCACCGAACGGGGGAGTTCGAAGCGGTGCTCGCCGTGGATGCGCACGACCCACCCCCACAAGCCGGGCGGATGATAGCACCGATGATCCGCCCCGTGGGCGCGCGGCCCCCGGGTGCTACCGTGCCGGTCGGGGCCGCGCTGGCGCGAGGCCCGGACAGCCGGGAGGTCCTCCCATCGATCCGCGCGCCATCGGCGATCTGCCGCTTCTCCAGCGCCGGCGCATCCGCGCCTGGTGCATGTACGACTGGGCCAACTCCGCGTTCGCCACCAGCGTCGCCGCGATCACCCCCGTCTACTTCGTCTTCCTCTTCAAGGAGGCCGTCGGCGAGGACGGGACGGTCCTGGGCATCTTCACCGGGAGCTCCATGTGGAGCCTGGGTGTCGCGCTCTCGACCGCCGTCGTCGCCTTCTCGAGCCCGGTGCTCGGCGTCATCTCCGACCGCGTGCCGATACGCCGGGCGCTGCTCGCGACCTACACCACCCTCGGCTCGCTCTGCACGGCGCTTGCGTTCTTCGCGACCTGGACCCCGCTCCCCTGGCTCTGGATGTTCGCGACCTACGTGCTCGCCAACATCGGCTTCGTCGGCGGGCTCATCGTCTACAACTCCTTCCTGCCGCACCTCGGGCCGAGGCACCTCCTGGACGAGATCAGCAGCCGGGGCTACGCCTACGGCTACCTGGGCGGCGGCCTCTTGCTCGTGGTGCACCTCGCGCTCGTCCTCGCCACGCTCGATGGCGACTACGCCGACCTGGTCACCCGGCTCGCCTTCGTCTCCGTCGGGGCCTGGTGGTTCGGCTGGGCCATTTGGACGCTCCGCGTCGTGCCGGAGCCTCCGCTGGCGAGCCCGGCCGGGCGCGTGACGGCGGCCTCCGCGGTCGCGATCGGGTTCCGCGAGCTGCGCCAGACGCTGCGGGAGATCGCTCGCTTCCGGGTCGTGCTCGTCTTCCTCGCCGCCTACGTGCTCTTCAACGACGGCCTGCAGACGGTGCTCGCGATCGCCGGCGCCTACGCCGCCGACACGCTGGGCATCCCGCTCGCCTTCAACATGGGGACGATCGCGATCATCCAGTTCGTCGCCGTCCCCGGCGCTCTCGCCTTCAGCCGGCTCGCCGACCGCATCTCGACGAAGAACGCGCTCACCGTCGCGCTCGGCATCTGGGTGGGGATCGTCCTGCTCGGCGTCTCGCTCGCCCCGCTTCCGCCGAGCGCCCACGGCGATTTCGACATCCGGCTCTCCTACCAGGAAGCGTCGGGGGACTACGGGATCGAGGCGGCGCCCGATGGCGACGACCCGGTGACGCTCGCTGCGGGCGGTGCCACATGGGAGATCGCGGAGGGCGACGCCGTCCGGCCCTCCGAGGCCGCCTCGCTCGCCGAGGCGGTGCGCGGTGGGGACGGCGTCGAGTACTCGCTCTCGATCCGGGGAGGACCTCACGACGGCGACTCCGCCGTCGGAGCGGCCCACCCGTCGGTCCTGGGGGACGGCCCCGTCGACTGGTGGCCCTCGTTCGTCAGGGACCATGTGTGGCAGCCGCTCGGTCTGGGCGTGGGCCCGCAGTGGCTCCTGCTCGGGACGATGGTGGGCTGGGTGATCGGCGGGAGCCAGGCGCTCGCCCGCAGCCTCTTCGCGCAGATCACGCCCCAGCACCGCAGCGGGGAGTTCTTCTCGTTCTTCGGCTTCATCGGCCGGGCGTCCTCGGTCTTCGGGCCGACGGTCTACATCGCGGCGACGGCGCTCTTCGACACGCGCGTCGCCGTCACCGCGATCCTCGTGATCATCCTCGCGGGGACCCTCGTGCTGAGGTGGGTCGATGTCCGGGAGGGTGCCCGCGTCGCGGCCGCGGAGGATGCACGCGCCGGCGTCGCCTGACCTGCGCCGGGTAGACAGTCGCCCGTAACGCTTATGCACTCGAACATATGAGCATGGCAGGCCAGACTTCCCCGGCGGCACCCCGCCCCTGCGCGCGCCACGCTGCCGCCCGATGAGACGGTCGCTGCGCCCCGCGCTGCTGCTCCTGCTCGTCGCCGCCGCGTTGGCCGTGACGCCCCCGGCGGCCTCCGCCTCGGAGCCCCTTCAGGCGGGCCAGCAGGCCGTCGTGAGCGCCGACGGCGACTGCCTCCGCCTCCGCGCGACGGCGGGCCTGGGCGGCGCCGAGATCGCGTGCGTTCCCGACGGGGCGCACGTCACCGCGGTTGGCGAGCGGCGGACCGCCGACGGCTACGACTGGGAGCGGGTCGACGTGGGCGGCCAGCGCGGCTGGATGGCCGCCACGTACCTCAGGGCCGTGGATCCAGAGGCCGGGGACGAGCCGGACGCGGAGCCCCCGGGCGGCACGGACGGCGGCGACGACGGCGACGGAAACGGGGGCGACGACGGTGACGACGGCGACGACGCTGGTTCGGGCGTGCTGCCCGTCCCGCCGCCGGGCGGGATCACCGCCGGGCGCGCCGGCACCTCCGACGTCGAGGCACTGGTCGCCGCGCAGAGCTTCGACGTCGGCTCCGTCTTCCTCTACCGCATCCAGACGCAGGACTACCTGCGCTACATCCCGGGCGCGCCGACGATGGTGAACACGCTCGACGCCGCGTCGCTCACCGCGGAGAGCATCGTGCTGATCAGGCGGCTGGGCCAGCGCGGCGAGCCGGGCGCCCCGCCGGTTGCGCCCGACGAGGGGCTCCGCGGCACGCCGAACGTGCTGCCCTCGCCGCCCCGGGAGGGCCTGACCCTCGGCATCTCCGGCACCAACGACCCGGTCGCCCTCGCCGAGGCGCAGCCCTTCGAGGTGCGCTCGATCAC
>VYDC01000064.1:9936-10259 GCA_009843585.1 Chloroflexota bacterium
TCGTGCAGTCGCTCGAGCGCGGCGTGCTCGAGCCCGGATCGGTGGTCTGGGTGCGCGCGGGGAGCGTCCCGGCCCCCGACGGCACCGTCGTCACCGCCAGGATCACCTATTTCTACTGCACCCAGGGGGAGATGGCGCGGGGCATCGGGGACGGCGGCGGCTGGTGCGGCCACATGGCGAACGGCGAGATCGTCCACGCGGGGGCCGCCGCCTGCGCGCGCGACTACCTCGGGCAGCGTTTTTTTTTTTTTGTTTAGGCGATCTACGTGATCTACACCTGCAAGGACACCGGGGGCGGCGTCCATGGCGAGCACCGCGACATC
>VYDC01000181.1 GCA_009843585.1 Chloroflexota bacterium
GTACTGCCTGATGGCGTCGTCCACGCCGTCGCGGACATGGACGACGCCATCAGGCAGTACAGCACGATCCTGGGGGTCGAGGCGGAGTTCGCGAGCGAGAACGAGGAGACGGGGCTGCGCGTCGCGATGTTCCGCACCGGCCCGACGTTCGTCGAGCTGTGGGCGCCGACGCGGGAGGGCCCCGTCAAGAGCTGGGTCGACTCCCACAACGGCGGCGGCCTCTACCTGCTCTCCTTCCACGTGGCCGACGTGCCGGCCACGGTCGAGCGGCTGCGCGACGCCGGCGTCCGGATGATCGGCGATCCCGGGCCCGGCAACCCCGTCGAGGGGATGGTCTACGTCCATCCCCGGGAGTTCTCGGGGGTGCTCGGCCTGCTCTACCCGCACGACTAGCGCCCGGGGCCGGGCCGCCCGTGCTCATCGAGCTCCGGATCTACACGGCGAAGCCGGGGCGGCGCGACGACTTCGTGCGCTGGTTCCACGAGCGCTCGATTCCGGCGATGGAGGCCGCGGGCATGCGCATCCTCGGCGAGCGCGAGGAGCCCGGGACGGACCGCTTCGTCTGGCTGCGCTCCTTCGCCGACGAGGAGGAGCGCCAGCGCCAGTACGAGGCCTTCTTCCTGGGCCCGGCGTGGCTGGGCGGCCTGCGCGAGGAGGCCTACGAGATGCTCCAGCACGTGGACGTGCACACGATGCGGCTGGAGGGGCACGCGACCCCCGAGGCGTGGAGCGAGCTCGCGGGCGAGCTGATCCCGGAGCTGGTGCCTCCCGGCCGGACGGCCGGGAGCGGCGCGAGCTGAGCGAGGAGGGGCGGGCCCGCCCGCGGGGCCCGCTCCCGGGCGGAGGTCGACCGTGTTCTTCCACATCCTGCTCTGGAGCCTCTACCCGGACGCCCGGGCCGGGGATGTCGCCGAGGGGATGCGCCGCATGCGCCGGGAGAACCCGGAGGACATGAGGCGCCTCACCTTCGGCCGGCGCCTCGACGTCGCGCCGCCCGGGCCCGGCTCCTCGGGCGAGTTCACGCGCCCCTCCGGCCCGGACGGGCCGCTGGAGCGCACCGGCGAGCCCTTCGACTACTTCTTCGCGATGGACTTCGAGGACGCCCCCGCCTACCGGCGCTACGTCACCTCCCCCTCGCACGACGATCCGGCCGCGACGCACCCCGAGCCCGGCTTCGCGTGGGAGAGCTGCGCCGCCCGCTGGTCCGAGTTCCTCTCCTCCGATCACCACCACGAGGAGGGCAGCGCCTGGCGCGCCGAGAGCGTGCGCGGCCCCGGATCGCTCCTCCACATCGTGCTGTGGGACGTCCGCGAGGATGCGACCGAGCTCCGCGTCGACGAGATGTTCGCCGATCTGGAGCGGCTCCCGGAGCAGATCCCGGAGGTGATCTCCCTCTCCTTCGGCCGCAGCTTCCGCCCCACCTGGGGCGGCCGCAGCATCGTCGACCGCTCGCTCCTGGTCCCGCGCGGCACCGGGCCCCTCCCGTACCGGAGGGTGGGCGATCAGCCGCGGTTCGGCCTGCTCGCCGAGTTCGCCGATCTCGACGCCCTGCGCACCTACCTCGAGCATCCGGCGCACACCGCCTTCGTGGAGCGGCACGTCAGACCGCTGTGGACGCGGCTCCTGCGCCACGAGATGGAGATCGAGGAGGGCTAGGGGCGCGCCCCCGCCGTCCCCGATCGGCTCGCCGGCCGGGGGCCGCTTCAGGAACCGCGCCGCGCTCCGGGGCGTCCTACCACCGGGGAGGGTGCCGCGATGTGGATGCTCCGGCGGGTCGCGCTCCAGCTCGCGGCGGGGGTCGCGCTCGCCGCGGCGGCCGCCGCCTGCGGCGACGACCCGGGGTCCGCCCCGGGGTCGCTCGAGATCCCGTCCGGCCGCGAGCCCGACGCCTCGGTGCGGGGCTCCGTCACCTACCGGGAGCGGATCACGCTCACGCCGGGCGCGAGGCTCGTCGTCGAGCTCCGGGAGACCTCGTACGCCGACGCGGCGGCTCCGCTCATCGCCCGCCAGACCATCTCCGACCCCGGACAGGTCCCGATCGCGTTCCGGGTCGGCTACAGCCAGGACGACATCGACCCCCGGGGCACCTACTCGCTGCAGGCCGCCATCGTCGAGTCCGACGGCCGCCTCGCCTTCACCAACGACACCGCGTACGACGTCGTGACGCGCGGGAACCCCGACCGGGTCGAGATGCTGCTGGTGCTCGTCGAGCCGCCGCCGGAGCTCCTCGCGGCCGCCGGCTCCGACTGGCGCGGCTGGGTGGAGGTCCCGGTCGTCGCGAACCGGGCGAACCTCATCCCGGGCGAGGCGGAGCCCTACCTGCGAGTCGACTACTACCAGTCGACGGTCGAGGGCTGCGCGCGGCCCGGGAGCCAGAGCGTCGCGGTCGAGGGCGACGAGATCGTCGCCCGCATCACGCTTCAGCAGCCGCCGCCCACCCCGTGGGCGATCCCCTGCGACGAGCGGGTGGTCGAGCTCGACGCCGTGGAGCGCGTCCCCGCCCCGCTCGAGCCGGGGCGGACCTACCGCGTCGTCGTGAACGGCCGGGTGACGGCCGCCGTCACGCCGCCCGCGCCCGGGCTCGGCCACAGCGCCCTCGGCGAGTCGCCCGTCGAGAGCGCGGAGATCGAGGCCGCCGTGGGCGCGCCGGGGGAGTACCGGCTGCGCGTTCTGACCCGGCTCCCCCGGGGGAGCAGCTGCTCGCAGGAAAACGGCTACGAGATCCGCCGCGGCGACCCGGAGCGGATCGAGGTGGTGATCACCCACCACGAGGTCGCCGATCCCGCGGCGGCGTGCACCGCCGACTCGCCCGTGGTCGAGACCCTCGTGCCGCTCGGCTCCGGCTTCGAGCGCGGCGTGGAGTACCGGGTGGAGATCAACGGCGCCGTCACGCGCTCGTTCGTGGCCCGCTAGGGAGGTGCGGCGCCGCGCGCCTCAGCTCCGCCAGCGCATCCTGACGAAGGGGAGGCGGTTCTCGGGGAGCCAGCAGTAGCCCTCGAGCTCGCGGTCGTGCGCGACGTAGTAGCGCTGAGCGCAGAGCGGGATCATCACCGCGTCCGCGTTATGGAGCCGCTGGACGCGCCGGACGGCCGCCTCCCACGGCGCGCCGTGGCCGGCCTCGGGGATGGCCCGCAGCGCCTCGAAGAACTCCTCGTTGTGGTAGCGGAAGGGGAAGAGCCGCATCCGGCCGGGGCCCCAGTCGTGGTAGTAGGCGTAGAGCGGCTCCGCGACGCGCTGGCCGCGCCCGTCGTGGGAGGCCCGCACCATGATCGGCGCCAGGTTGCCCTCCGTGCGCACGCGTCCCTGGCGGTCGTGCCCCTGGGGCTCGAGACGGACGTCGGCCGCGATGCCGAGCCGGCCGAGCCGCTCCGCGAGCAGCTCGGCCACGACCTCGAGCCCCTCGCCCGGCAGCGTGAGGATCGTCGTCTGGAAGCCGCCCGCCCCCTTCGAGGAGGCGAGCAGGGCGCGCGCGCGATCCAGATCCTCCTCGTAGGGCCAGGCGGCGGGGTCGTAGCCCGGGCTCTCCGGCTTGACCCAGCTGTACCAGCGCTCGACGCCGCCGGCGTAGGCCGTCTGGAGCACGGCGCGATAGGGCGTCGCGTGCGCGATCGCCCGCCGCACGAGGGGATCGTCCAGGGGCTCGGCCCCCGGATCGAGGTGGAGGAAGACGCCGGCGGTGGAGGCCGCCGGGGAGATCCGCACGTGCCTCGCCGCGCGCGCCGCCTGAAGCTGCGACCACGGCACGCCGGCCACGATATCGACCTCGCCCCCGAGCAGCGCCTCCACCGCCTCCGCGTTCGACGCGTAGCGCCTCGCGACGACCTCGCCGATGGCCGGGGGCCCGGCGTGGTAGTGGGGATTCGCCTCGATCTCGGTGAGCGACTCGCCGTCGGCGCGCGCCAGCCGGTACGGCCCGAAGCCCGCCGGGCGCGCCCCGAGCGAGGAGCGCGCCCACGGATCCTCCGGGCTCTGGCCGGAGCGCGCGACCCGCGAGTCGTAGACGTTCGGGGTGCCCTGCGCCATCGTCCGCGGGAGGGCGGGGTTCGGCGCGCGCAGGTGGAAGGCGACCGTGCGCTCGTCGACCACCTCCACGTCGGTGGCCTCCTGCACCGAGGAGATGCGCGCGACCCACTTCCCCACGTCGCGCACCCCGAAGGAGCGCTCCCAGCTCCAGCGCACGTCCTCGGCGGTGAGCTCGTTGCCGTCGGGGCTGCGCACGCCGGCGCGCAGGCGGAACGTGCAGGTCCGCCCGTCCGGGGAGAACCACCACGCCTCGGCGAGCTGCGGCTCGAGATCGCTCCAGACGACTCGCCAGACGCCGTCGCCGCTTCGCACCGGGCGGGGCCCGGTGAGCTGCTCGTAGATGGAGGACGAGATGTCGGAGCCGACGCTGTCGCCGAAGGCGACGGGCTGCTCCATGTCGAAGTTGGTCGGCGCCGACTCGACGCCCACGCGCAGCGCTCTCGGCACTCGTCCCCTCCCCCGGCTCGCCGGCCCTACGCGAGGTCGCCCGAGGCGAGGCGGGCGCCCTCCACGAGCGCGCCGAGCTTGCGCCAGGCGATCTCGCCGGCGACCTGCACGCGACCGGCGAAGGTCCCGAGGCCGCAGTCGGTGCCCGCGAGGACGCGCTCGCGGCCCACCACCTCCGCGAAGCGCACGAGCCGGTCGGCGACGACGCGCGGGTGCTCGATGATGTTGGTCGTGGTGTCGACGGCGCCGACGATCAGGCGCTTCTCGCCGACGTCGCGCTGGCGCCACGCCCGCCACTCGTGCTCGTGGCGCCCGTTGGCGGCGGGGAAGGCGAGGGCCTGCGGGCGCGCCTCGAGCAGGAGGTCCGCGATCTCCTCCATCGGCACGTCGCGGTGGTGCGGCCCCTCGGTCGAGCCCCAGCAGATGTGCATCCGCATGCGCTCCGGGGCGATGTTGCGCGTCGCCTCGTTGATGGCCTCCACATGCTGGTGGGCGATGGCGCGGAAGTCGTCGAGCCCGCGCTCTGAGAACTGCTGGTGGCGCCCGAGGGCGAGATCGGGGCAGTCGAGCTGCAGCACGAAGCCGGCTTCGGCCACCGCCTCGTACTCCCGGCGCATCACCCCGGCGAGAGCGAAGACGTACTCCTCGTGGCTCGGGTAGTGCTGGTTCTCCAGGAAGCGGGCGATCTGTCCGGGCGACGCCGCCGTGACGAAGACCTCCTCCGCACCCGCCCCCGCGGCCGCCGACCGGAGCGTCTGCAGATCCCGCTCGACCGCGCCGAAGTCGCGCCAGCCCACGGGGCCGGTGCAGGCGGGGCGGCGGCCGAAGGGCGAGCTCATGCGCCTGAGCAGATCGGCCCACTCCGGGAACTCCTCCACGTCGGGGTTGCGCAGGACGGCGCTCTTCCCGCCGAATCCCTCCAGGCGCTCGGCGACGTAGACCGTGTAGTCGACGCGCCCCATCTCCCCGTCGTTGACCACGTCGATGCCGAGGTCGACCTGCCTCCTGACCGCGGCCCGAACGGCCGATCGCACCGCCTCCTCGAAGGGGGCCCGGTCGGAGAGCTCGCCCCTCTCCTTCGCCACCATCAGGTCGAGCAGCGGCTGCGGCCGGGGCAGGCTCCCGGTGTGCGTCACGCGGATACGGTCCCCTGCTGTGCTCACGGCGTCCTCACTCCCCGGGCCCGGCGGCGCCCGCCGCCGCGTCCCCGTAGCGCTCATCGAGCGCCCGGTATGCGCCGAGCCCGACGATCTCGTCGCGCTCTGAGAAGCTCGCGAGGCGATCGTCGACGGCTGAGGCGTTGCCGTCGCGGCCGATAGCCTCGAGCGTCTCCTGCATCGCCCGGATCGCGGCGCGCTGCAGGTCGGAGGGGAGGATCGCGACGCGGTAGCCGAGCTCCGCCAGGCGCTCTGCGGGAAGGAGCGGGGTCTTCCCGCCGCGGAAGACGTTGATGAGCTTGGGGCCGGGGAGCCGTGCGGCGATCGCCTCGATCTGCGCCTCGCTCTCGGGCGCCTCCACGAAGAGGACGTCGGCGCCGGCCTCCCGGTAGGCTGAGGCGCGCTCGAGCGCCGCCTCGAGTCCCTCGACCGCCACGGCGTCGGTGCGCGCGATGATGACGAGGTCGGGATCGCGCCGCGCCTCCAGCGCCGCGCGCAGCTTCCCGACCATCTCCCCGGTCGGGACGAGCCGCTTTCCCTCGTAGTGCCCGCAGCGCTTCGGCGACTCCTGATCCTCCAGGTGCAGCGCCGCCACGCCGACCCGCTCGAAGGCCCGCACGGCGCGGCGGACGTTCAGCGCGTTGCCGTAGCCGGTGTCGGCGTCGGCGATGACGGGGATCGAGACCGCCTCGGTGATCTGCGCGAGACGCTCGAGCACCTCGCCCACGCCCAGGAGCCCGAGATCGGGATAGCCGGCCGACCGCGCGATCGCCCCTCCGGAGGCGTAGACGGCCTCGGACCCCGAGCGCTCGGCGAGGCGGGCGGAGAGGCCGTCGAAGACGCCGGGGGCGACGAGCAGCCGCTCGCGCGCCAGCAGGCCGCGCAGCCGCGCGGCGGGACCTCTCTGATCGGCGGCGACGGCGTCTCTCACGCGGGCGATGCTAGTACATCGGCGGCGGGCCGCGGCGCGCCCCGCGCCCTCACGTCCGGGTGAGCGGCACGCCCTGAGCGCAGAGGCGGCAGTCCGAGGCGGCCACGCTCTCCATCTCCACCTCGGTCGCCGCGAAGAAGGGGAGACCGAAGTCGACCCCGCCCGCCGACCGGTCGACGAGCACCGCGACGCCGACCGGCTCCCCCCCGGCGGCCCGCACGGCCTCGATGGTCTCGCGGACCGAGCCGCCCGTCGTGAGCACGTCGTCGACCACGAGCGCGCGCTCCCCGCTCTTGAGCCGGAAGCCCCGCTGGAGCGAGCGGCCGGCGCCGTCCGGCCGGGACTCCGCGATCACGCCGCGCAGACCGAGCTGCCTCGCCACCTCGTAGGAGAGGATGACGCCGCCGGTGGTGGGGCCGGCGACCACGCCGGGACGCGTGTGCCGGAGTCCGGCCGCCATCTTGCGGCAGACGAGCTCGGTCTGCGGCGGCCACTGCAGCAGGTTGAACTTCTCCAGGTAGCGGTCGGAGTGGAGGCCGGAGGCGAGCTGGAAGTGCCCCTCCAGGAAGGCCCCCGCCCGCTCCAGCGCGTCGATTACCTCGCGGTCGACGGCGATCTCGACACCCCCTCGGCCGCTGCCAGCGGCTGGCGCACGTGATCGACGCCGCCGATGGCGGAGAGCGGCCAGTAGCGGAACTCGGCCCGCCCGATGATCAGAGACGCGTCGAGCATACCCCAGGAGTGGGAGTCGAAAGAGTTGTTGCGGTTGTCGCCGAGCACGAAGACGGAGCCCTCCGGCACCAGCCGCGCCTCCACCCGGTAGGTCGGAGGCTCGGAGACGTAGGGCTCGGCGAGCCGGACGCCGTCGACGTAGACGAAGGAGTCCTCGACCCGGACGGTCTGCCCGGCCACCGCGACGACGCGCTTGATGAAGTCCCGCTCCCGCTCGCCGGGGAAGCGGAAGACCACGACGTCCCCCACCGCCGGCTCCCCGAAGGGGCGCCACTCCTCCTCGGAGCCGCCCGGGAGCCAGGAGAGATCGACGCTCGCGTAGGCGAGCTTGTTCACGATCAGGAGCTCGCCGTGGGCGAAGGTCGGCTCCATCGAACGGCCGTCGACGATGAAGTTCTGGGCCACGGCCCGCACGGCGAGGAACATCAGCAGCGCGAGGGCCACCACCTCGAGGGTCTCGGAGAGGCCCCTGAGGCTCCACGGCCAGAGCGCCGCGCCCGCGGCCGCCCGGCCCGGCGGCTCAGGCGGCGGAGGCAGCGGGCGCTCGGGCCACCACGCCACCTCGGGCGCGTGAGCCGTGCGCCCCGGCGGCCGGCGCGGCACGCCGTGCCGCCGGCGGAGGGGGCGAGGCGGCGCGGGCGGCGCGTGCGGGATCGCGGCGCCGGCACCCCCGGAGGGGAGGCGCTCGGACGTCGGTTCGGCGGGCGGCCGCGGAGCGCCGGGCAGATCGGGGTGCGCGGTCCCCGGGACGAGGTTCGGCTCCACGACCCCAGTATACGCCGCGCGCGCCGGGCCCTACGGGGCGGAGGCGCCCGCTCCCAGCGCGTCGATGCGCGCCCCGGCGACGGCCGCGACCGCCGCGCGCGCGGCCTCAAGCGCCGGGCGCGGATCCTCCCCGCCGCCCGCGAGCGCGGCCGAGAGAGCGCCTGTGAAGGCGCCGTGGATCTCGCGCGAGACGTTGACCTTGCGCACGCCGGCCGCGAGCGCGGCGGCGAGGGCCCCGGGCGCGACGCCGGAGCCGCCGTGGAGGACGAGGGGGAGGGCCCCGGTCCGGCGGCGGATCTCGAGGAGCAGCGGGATGCGCACCTCCCCCGAGCGCCCGTGCGCCGTCCCCACCGAGACGGCGAGCGCGTCGACGCCGGTCGCCTCGACGAAGTCGGCGGCCCGCAGCGGATCGGTGAGCGCGGTCTCCGAGGTCACCACGCCCGGCTCGCTGCCGCCCACGTGCCCCAGCTCCGCCTCGAGCGCCACGCCCGCGGCGCTCGCGACCGCGCGCGCGAGCCGGGTCTCCCGCACGTTCTCCCCGTAGGGAAGCGTCGAGCCGTCGAACATCACAGAGGTGAAGCCCGCCTCGACCGCCCGGCGGAGCGCGGGGAGGTCGGCGCCGTGATCGAGGTGGAGCCCGACGGGGACCTCCGCGCGCCGGGCGAGCTCGAGCAGGTGCGCGGCCGCCGGCTCCAGCCCGCCCATCGGTCCCGCGTTGCCGGGGGTGAGCTGGAGCAGCACCGAGGCTCGGCGGTCCTCCGCGGCGTCGAGGACGCCGAGCGCCATCCCGGCGGTGGAGACGTTGAAGGCCGGGAGCGCGAAGCCGCCGCGCGCCGCCGCGGCGAGAAGATCGCGCCCCGCCGCCACCGGCATCGTCGACTCCCCGCGTCCCGTCTCGCGCGTGCCGGGCCGATGCTACGCTCGCGCCCGCGGGCCGCGCGAGCGGCGGGCGCGGAGGGGCGGGCGGCCGATGTCCCATCGCAGCGCCGGGACCGGGCCCGCGCGGGGAGTCCTCCCCGCGCCGGAGGCGGACGCCTCCGGGGACGCGGCCGAGCTGCTGAGCGCGCGCGAGGGCGATCTCGCAGCCTTCAACCGCGTCGTGCTGCGCCACCAGGACGCCGTCTACGCCCTCGCGTACCGCTTCCTGGGCGAACGACAGGCGGCGGAGGACGCCGCGCAGGAGGCCTTCCTGCGCGCGTACCGCTCCCTGGCGCGCTTCCGCGGCGGCTCGGCCCGCTCCTGGCTCCTCGCCATCGTCGCGAACGTCGCGCGCGACGAGCTGCGCCGGCGGAGGCGGCGGCCCGAGCTTCCGCTCGAGCCCGACCGCGACGACGCCCCCGCCCGCGCCGAGCCCGTCGACCAGGGACCGACGCCGGAGGAGCAGCTGCTCTCAGACTCCGGGCGGCAGGAGCTCCGCGCGGCGCTCGAGGCGGCGCTCGCGACGCTCCCCGATGCGTGGCGCATGACCGTCCTGCTCGCCGACGTCCACGGGCTGCCGCACGCGGAGGTGGCGAGAGCGACCGGGGTCGCTCAGGGGACGGTCAAGTCGCGGCTCTCGCGCGCCCGCGGCCGGCTGCGCGACCTGCTGGGCGGCCCCCGGGAACCGGACGCGGCCTCCGGTCGTCTGGAGGGGTGGAGATGATGCGCGCGTGGCGGTGGTGGCGGCGCGGTGGGACTCAGCGGGGAGGCGATCTCCCCGCTGAGCCGACGCCCGCGCAGATCCGCGACGAGCGGCTCTCGCTCTACCTCGACGGCGACCTCGGCCGGGAGGCGCGCGAGGCGCTCGAGCGCGAGCTCGCCGCGGACGCGGAGGCCCGCGCCGCGCTGGAGGGGATGCGGGAGGTGGCGGAGGCGCTGCGCGCGCTCGGCCGCGCTCGCCGCGTTCGCGGTCGTCGCGGCGGGCGGGAGCGCCGTCGGCCCCGGCCGGGAGGGGCGGGGCGGCCGGGAGGAGATGGCCGACGCCCCGGCCGCGGTCGCCCCGGCCGCGCGCGCCCCCTCGGCGGCGCAGCCCGCCCTCGCCGAGGCGCAGGCCGCACCGCTCGCCGCCGCCCCGTCGGGCGAGGCCGACCGGCCGGAGGCGGAGCGCGCGGCGGCTGCAGGGGAG